>JAVXIV010000080.1:0-8296 GCA_036785645.1 Hungatella sp. | reverse complement strand
GATATTCCTCAAACGTTTGAGTAAAAATAGTACAAAATTACGCAAATTTGTGTTAAGATAAAGCTAGATAGATTTTCAATAAAGTAGCAGCGATGATGGAGATAAAATAATGAGTATATATCTATATGTGATCTTTTTGGCGGTCAGCTTTGGCGCTTCCATTGTGGGGGCGATCTGCGGAATCGGTGGAGGCGTACTGATCAAACCGCTGTTGGATGCGTTTGGAGTTTTGAGCGTATCGGCGATTAGCTTTTTGTCGGGTTGTACGGTATTGTCGATGTCTTGCTACTCGGTTGGCAAAGCCAAGCTAAGCGGAGAATCCTTGGTAGATGGGAAGATCGGGACACCGTTGGCGATCGGTGCGGCGATCGGTGGTGTGGCAGGCAAGATGATGTTCCAGCGTGTGGCTGCGATGTTTGCGGATCAGAACCGCGTGGGGGCAGTGCAGGCGGCCTGTTTACTTTTGATTACGTTGGGAACACTGATCTATACGATCAAGAAAGAGCAGATTCATACACATCATGTCACCAATCTTGCCGTGTGCGTAGCGATTGGCTTGGTGCTTGGGATCTGTTCCTCTTTTCTGGGCATCGGCGGCGGGCCGATCAACCTCGTAGTACTGTTTTTCTTCTTTTCCATGGATACGAAGGTTGCGGCGCAAAATTCACTGTATATTATTCTGTTTTCGCAAATAACAAGTTTGATCAATACTCTGGTTACCAAAACGGTGCCGGAATTTAGCTGGATGCTGCTGATTCTCATGGTTGGCGGCGGAATTTTGGGCGGCATTGCCGGTCGTGTGATTAATAAAAAGATGAACACAGATAGGGTGAACAAGCTTTTCATCGGTCTGATGGTAATCATCATTTTATTAAATATTTACAATATCTATCAATTTATCTAAGAAATAATGGAAAGGGGAAAGAATTCTATGAAAACACTCATTCAAGGTGGACGTATTTACCGGAAACATGAATTCGTACAGGCTGATATTTTGCTGCAGGACGGAATCATTCAGGAAATCGGACGGAATCTTTCTGCTGACGGTGCGGAGATTTTTGATGCGTCCGATGGCAGAGTCGTTCCGGGATTCATGGATATTCACACACATGGTGCGGTGAATGTTGATGTCAATGGAGCGACAGCAGAGGATTTGGAGAAGATTTGCTGCTTTTTTGCAACCCAGGGGACAACGGAGTGGCTGTGTTCCGTTCTGACGGATACCAGAGAGCAGACGTTATGGTGCATCGAACAGTACAACCGTTGGAAAACGATAGAACATCGGGGGGCGCAGCTGATGGGCATTCATTTGGAAGGCCCCTTTCTTTCCCCGGACTATAAAGGTGCAATGCCGGAACATTTATTGCAGAAAACCAATTTGGATTTATTGAAAGAGTATCAGGCAGCGGCTCACGGAGAGATCCGCTATATTACGGTGTCGCCGGAAATTGAGGGTGTGGTAGAGGCGATTCCACAGATCAAACAATTGGGCATGCAGGTGGCAATCGGACACTCCGGTGCCGATTATGATACCGCCAGACAAGCCATCAAAAATGGTGCGATGGCGGCAACCCATACCGGTAATGCCATGAAACTTTTGCATCAGCATTTCCCCGCGATCTGGGGAGCTGTTTTGGAAGATAACAATCTGTACTGCGAAGTGATTTGCGATGGACGTCATCTGCATCCGGGTACCGTGCGCTTGATCTTAAAAACGAAAGGTCTCAGCCGCGTAGTAGCGATTACCGACTCCATCATGGCAACCGGTTTGCCGGATGGTCATTATAAACTGGGAGTGAATGACATTGTGGTTATCGATGGAGATGCCAAATTGGCAGACGGCGGAAGCCGTGCCGGAAGTACCCTAACCACCGGAACCGCACTCCTTAATCTGCTTGCATACACCGGCAAACCACTGGAGGACATCCTTCCGCTTTTGACCGAGAATCCCGCCAAGCTCATCGGCGTGAGTGACCGGGTAGGTTTTCTGGAAATAGGCAAGAATGGAAATCTGGTGATCTTAACCGAAGATAACCGGATATCCGATACCTTTGTAAATGGAAAAATATGTCAGAAAAAAGGAGAATTTATATGTTAGTGACCAATAAAGAAACACTGATTCGCGCATCACAATCCGGCTATGCAGTGCCGGCGATCAATACACAGGGTGGAAATTATGATATCATCTGGGCGATCTGCAAGGCTGCAGAAGAATTGAAATCACCGATTATCTTGGCGCATTATGTAGCAACCGGCGCTTATGCGGGACATGACTGGTTTGTAGAAGTCTGCAAATGGTGTGCCAACAAGGTTTCGGTTCCGGTATCCATTCATTTGGATCATGGGGATGGCTTTGATATCTGTATGGAAGCGCTAAAGCTGGGCTTTACTTCTTTGATGATTGATGGTTCTACCAAAACAGTAGAGGAAAATGCGGCACTCACCAATGAAGTCATTAAGACCGCTCATTGTTTTGGTGTGCCGGTAGAAGCGGAGATCGGAGAACTGCTTCGTTTGGACAATTTAGGTACGGTTATGGAAAATAAAAACATCGTAGATCCGGAAGAAGTCCGCAGATTTTTACAGCTGTGCCAACCGGATTCTTTGGCAATTGGAATCGGCAATGCACATGGCTATTACCGTGGAGAACCGGAGATTCATCTGGAAGTGATGGAAGCGGTTCGCAAATTTACGGACATTCCATTGGTACTTCATGGATGTACCGGTATGAAAGAAGAAATTGTAAAAGATGCCATTAAGTTAGGGGTAGCGAAGATCAACTTTGGTACAGAAATTCGCTATAAATACGTAGAACATTACGAAGAAGGACTCAAGACCTTAAATCACCAAGGGCATTCCTGGAAATTGTCTCAATATGCCAACGAAGCACTGGCAGAAGACGTGAAGAAAATCATTCGTCTGGCGGGTTCAGAAGGCAAAGCATAAAGAAGGGAAGGTGCCCACGATGGCAAAGAAAAATAGTGAAATTACTTACAAGGAGATCTATCAACAGCCGGAATCATTTGCGGCAATCAATCAGACACTGGGAGATATTTATGCAGTCCTCGATCAGGTGTTTGCAGAATCTTATGATGAACTGATTTTTACAGGCTGCGGAACTTCTCTTTATCTGGCACAGGCGGCTGCGCATGCATTTTCCACTTACAATACGATTCCTGCCAAAGCGATGTGTTGTTCGGAACTGTATTATTTCCCGGAAACTTATGTAAAGGGAAGAAAGGTTTTGATTCTGCCCATTACCAGAAAAAGCTATACCACAGAAGTGCGCATGGCAATTGATCAGGTTCGGAGCTATCCCGATGTGAAAACTTTGGCGATCACCTGTGATCCGGATAGTAGTCTTTACAATGATTATGTGACTTTGTCTCCGGATACCGCCGAGGACAGCGTGATTATGACGCGCTCTTTTACCAGCATGATTTATTTGTCGGTGGTGATTGCGATGTATGCAGGAGGTCAAAAGGCTCAGATTGAAGCCATGGCAAACTACGCAGATCATGCCAGAGATGCATTGACCAAGATGGATGCACTGGCTAAAAAAGTGGTGGCAGAGCATCAAAATCTGAATCTTTATATCACCTTGGGACAGGGAATTTATTATGGCATTGCCAATGAATGTATGAACAAGATGAAAGAGATGGGACTCACCAATTCGGAGGCTTATTATACGTTGGAGTATCGTCACGGACCGATGAGTCTGGTGGATGAAAATACTTTGATTTTATTGCTGGGCAGCAGCCATACGGTAGACGGTGATGCAAAGCTTTTGACCCAGATGAAGAGCTATGGAGCTACGGTGGTTGCGATTGGAAATCAGGCTGTGGAAGATTTTAAAGATGCAGACTATTGCTTGGATCTGCCCTATGGCTATGGAGACGAGCAGAATGCGGCTCTCATCGGTTTTATTGGGCAGTTCCTTGGCTATTATATTGCGGAAGCAAAAGGCATCGATGCAGATACACCCAGACATCTGTCTCAGGCAATTGTCATCAAATAGAAGCCAAATTAACACAAACGTTTGGGTAAAATTGGATTGACCAATGAGCCAAAAAACGTTATACTAAGCAAATAAAGTACCAGGAAGGTACCGGGATCCGCAGGAACCCACCTTTTCCGGTACTTTTTTTGTACCGCAAAATCAAACAACAAGAGGAGAGTAACATGAAACAAAACAAAACAACAACTTTGGTATTGGCAGCACTGTTTTTAGCACTTGGCATTGTGATGCCATTTTTGACCGGACAGATTCCCGGAATTGGAAGCAGACTTCTTCCGATGCACATTCCGGTTCTGATCTGCGGATTTGTCTGTGGATGGCAGTATGGACTGGCGGTAGGATTTGTAGTTCCGCTGCTGCGCAGCGTGATGTTTGGAATGCCGCCGATGATGCCGACGGCTCTGGCCATGGCATTTGAACTGGCTGTTTATGGTGCGGCATCGGGACTTTTATATGATAAAATGCCCAAAACCAACCTTTCCATCTATGTGAGCCTCATTGGTGCCATGCTGTTAGGCCGTATCATATGGGGGGCTGTCTGCATTCCACTCTATGGAGTGGTCAGCAAAGCATTTTCGTGGCAGATTTTTGTAGCAGGTGGATTTGTAAATGCAGTTCCCGGAATTATCTTGCAGATTGTACTCATTCCTGTTATGATTATGGCATTAAAAAAAGCAAAGGTCATGAGATAATTGATGAGAGAGATTTTGTTGGAACATGAAAGCCGATATCCTCAGATGGAGATTGCGGATGCGGTAAAACTGTTATATCAGAGTGAATTTGGCGGGGGTCATATGATTGACTGTCCGGAGGCAAGTCTGGTTCGTTTGCAGCAGGAATATGAGAGCCATTTTAATCCGCTAAAGAGCCCAGAGGGGGAAAACACCCCGATCTGGGAATACATTGGCGGCGGTTTGTACCGTCTTGATCTGCGGATGATCAAACAAGGTCTATCGGTTCAGACGCTGAATCGGATGTTTGTTTGTACCGCCAATCAGACACGGGGGAGCATCTCGGGACTGGAAGAAAAGCTGGAGGAACTGAGACGGTGCTGTATCGCCGGAGAAGTGCCGTTTGCATTGTCGGAGCTGGATCAATATCTGAAGCGGTACCGGGAACAGGGGTATCCGGCGGTCAGCCACAGTACCTGCTACCGTGAGACGTATCGACCTTCTTATCGTGTGGTATCGGAATGCTATCTGCCTTATGTGGCTATCTTCCTGCAAATCGACGGATTGCTGCAAGACTCCGCAAAATCAACTCTGCGGATTGCAGTGGATGGGCGCAGCGGAAGCGGAAAGAGCACGTTGGGACAGATGCTGCAAGACCTTTATGGTTGTAATCTCTTTCACATGGATGATTTCTTCCTACGGCCGGAACAGAGGACGGAAGCACGTTTTGCACAGCCGGGCGGCAATGTGGACTATGAACGATTTGAAACAGAGGTGCTGCGGCATCTGGCGGATCCGAGCGGCATGACTTATCAAGTCTATGACTGCCGCAGGCAGCAATTGGGTGAGAAACGAACCTTGCCTCATCGTCGGCTGAACCTCATAGAGGGTGTATACAGCCAACATCCATACTTTGGAGATATCTATGATCTTCGTATTTTCCTAAAGGTAGAACCGGAGGAACAAGTGCGCAGGATTTTGGAACGGAACGGAGCACAGATGTTGGAACGGTTTCAGAAGGAATGGATTCCACTGGAAAATACATATTTTGAGACTTATCCTATAGAAAACGAAAGCATTCAGGTGGACTGAATGCTTTCGTTTTTGACATTGCGGATGACATTGTAGAAGACGGATAAGGCACTGGCTCCTACCGCTCCATCCGATGAAAGATAAGTGAGAATCTCTACATTGTTGAGGTATTTTGAATCCACAAACAGAAGCTGACGCTCGATAATCTTCATCAATTCCTGCTTGATATCTTCGTTTAAAAAAATCTCACCATGTAAAAAGATCTTGCTTGGATTCATCAGGATTGCGACATTGGAGATACTGATGCCAAGATATTTGAGCGCTTCTGAAATATAAGTGCCAATGATGGGATCTCCCATAGAGTAAGCCATGGTTACGTGGCGGATGGTGAGCTCCTCGGGATCTGAAACCAAACTGCGCAAGATGGTTTGCGAATTACTTTGGTAAAGCAATTTGGCATATTTGAGAAGCCATCGTTCGCTGGCGATGGTTTGCAGACATCCATATTTGCCGCATTCACAGGGCTGGCCGTTGGCATTGACGACCGTGTGACCGATTTCTCCGGAGACGTAGTTGTTGCCCAAAAACAATTCGCCGTCGATCACATTGGCACAGAACATCCCCAGACCTATGTGCAGAAAAGAAAAACTCTCCGGGCTGCATTGCGGGTAAAAAAGGTATTGGGCGAGAGCCATGCAGCGCGCATTATTCTCCATCAGGATGGGATAAGGAAATGCTTGGCGCAGGAGATCCGCATCAAAAGACTGCCACAGTGTGAGGTTGCTGATAAAATGACGAGATTCTATGTCTGTGTGACCCGGCACGGCGATGCCGATGCCGATGATTTGGTCGGCGGCAAGTCCGGAGCTCTCCAAGAGTGCTTGAACCATGGAGATGATCTCGTCTGTGATTCGGCGAGCCAGTTCTTCGGAAAATGCTTTCTCTGCCTGACAGAGGATATGCCCCTTTAAATCTGTGATGCAGGCGACCAGCATTTTCTGTGTAAATTCCACACCAATGCTGTAGCCGCGGTCGGGAACCACGTCAATGAGAATGCGTTTTCTTCCGGAAGCCGTCTCGTCGGAAGTAACCTCTCCCAGTTCCTCTACCATGTGATCTTCGATCAGACCGCTGACGGTCATCGTAACGGTGGCGGGGGTGATCTCGGTGTCATCTGCAATATCGGTTCTGGCGATAGGCGCATTGCGAAAAATACATTCTAAAATACGGCTTTTGTTCGTTAGCTTCTTGATTTTTGTTCGATACAAGATCGTTACGCTCCAAATTTCGCGGCTTTGAAAGAAAACCCGGTGTATTTCTCTGAAACCTCTGTAATGCGATATACATCCAATACAGATTGGTGCTCGGCTTCGTGTTGGCAGATATAGGTATGAAATTCATCCCAGGCAATCTGCGCTTCCCGGTTGCTTCCGCAGCTTAAATGATATAGTGCTAAGGTCAATCGTAAACTATATTCCCTATGATAGTCAAGCAAATCCCAATAATATTTTTCCAATGCACTCGAAGAGACGTGGGAGAGAAGAATTGGCAGGAAGTCGTCGATCACGGTAAGTGCCTGTGCCATCGCACGGTGGATGCCCGGATTGATGCGAGGGCCTTTTCGGTTGTAATAATCACAGTCGTAAAGTTTGGAGAGGGTTTCCAGATAGTGCAGCACAGTTCGGTAGTCATCGCCGTAGGCATGGCGGTAATAATCTTCTTTTAATGCTTCGTAAGAAATCGTGCAATCCGTCAGAGCAGCCGCCATGACATAGTTTGGAAATCCGTTGGGAAGAGCGGCGCGAAGCTCTTGGCAACTGATGTAACCGTCCAAATGCAGAGCCGACAGGTTGTGGATATCTTCGTAAATGGTTTGCGCAATTTTTAAATAGCTCAAATCACCATAATGTGCCCGCCCCAGCGGATAATCATAGACAAAGCTGTCTCCGCCGAAGATCTGCTGCCAACCGGATAAGAAAGATAGATTTTCCTGTAAATTAGTGGGAAGTGTGATCTGGTTTCTGCAATAAGCGGATGGGTTTGCTTCCGGCATGGTATCCGGATAGGAGGTCATAAATGTGCGGCTGATGGGTGCAAACATGAGCGTAAAGCGATCGGGATTGTTAAAGCGTTCCTTTTTTGGAGTCCATAAGAGTTCCTGGTAGAGCAAAAACACAAGCTTTGTCGGAAGATTTCGGGCAGTGAGCTCTTGGTCGATGCAATTGAGCAAGTGGACATATTGATCGGCAGGTGTCGTTTTTTGGCATTCTTCACACTCACAGATGTTGTTATGCTCATCGGCCAGCCAGACGTGGAGATAGTCCACACCCGGATGCGCAAGTGCGTAGGTGATCACAGTGTCTGTAAACTGACGGATGACTTCGGGGTTGGAATAACAGAGATTGGTGTTGAGCGGAATGCCATGGAATAATTGACGTTTTCCGTTTAGCTTGGCCAAGTGAGCCGGATTTGGGGTCTCAGAGGCTTCCATCCACCCAAAGGAGGGATAACCGGCGACTTCGCAGGTCCAGCCGTGACCAACGCGGTGATGAATCAGCGAACGCTCTGCCAAAGC
>JAVXIV010000079.1:1288-8318 GCA_036785645.1 Hungatella sp. | reverse complement strand
GATTTTGTCAACCCCTGTAGGGGAATATGATATGCGTCTGGTACTCTTGACCAGAGAGCGTGGAAAGATCACAGCATTTGCCCGGGGCGCGAAGCGCCCCGGCAATATGCTGATGGGTCCAAGCCGCCCATTTGCATTCGGAACCTTTCAGCTCTACGAGGGAAAGGATGCGTATAATTTGCAGTCTGCCGAAATCTCCAATTATTTTGCGGAGATTTTTTTGGATATGGAACAGTCTTGCTATGGACAATATTTTTTGGAATTTTCCGATTATTATAGCCGGGAGAATCTGGATGGGAGTCAGCAATTACTTCTGATTTATCAATCTCTGCGGGCTCTTTTAAAACCTCAGATTTCCAATGTTCTGATCCGGTATATCTTTGAACTGCGCGCGATGGTGATCAGTGGGGAATATACGGAGCATCCGCCCAAAGCAGTCAGTGATTCTGCCAATTATACTTGGGAATTTGTCATTGCCTCACCCATTGAATCGCTCTATACCTTTACGGTGACCGATTCGGTCTTGTCCGAGTTTAAAAAATGTGTGGAAATCAATACCGCTCACTATGTAGACCGAGAGTTTCATTCTTTGGAGATATTAAAAACTTTAAAATAAGCGATATCTATTGAAAATAGTCGAAAAACCAGTTATAATCCGTACTATGTGTGCAAAGACAGGAATACAGACTTTGCTAAGGGAGGCTGAATATGAAAAAAATCAAAATCGCCGTTTTGGCTGCGTTGATGGGGGTACTCTTGTCCGGATGCAAGAATTCCGGTTCCACCAGCACGTTTTCTCCGGAGCAGAGCAGCATCTTTGTGACACGCGAGGGAGCATTTTCCAGTGCGTTAATCGAACCCTATGAACATGATTATTATGATCAAACAGAACTTCAAGCAGCCATTGAAGCAGCGGTAGCTGCCTATAATGCCGGACATGGCGGGAGCGGAGTATCCCTCTCTTCCTGTAAATTGGCAGATGGCAAAGCCACGGCTCTGTTTTCTTATACGCGCGGCACCGACTTGTGCGCCTTTGCAGATGAGACCAAAGATCAAGCCAATCAGGCAGATCGCTTGGAGCTGTCTACCATAGAAGATGGGTTGGTAGAAGGAAAAGTCAGTGACGGCACTTGGGTGAAGGTTAAAGACGGATCGGAGGTTTCCCTCAATACGGTGATCAAGCAAGGAAAATTACACTTGCTGACCTTGGAGGGGACGGCTACGGTGCAGACGGAAGGCAAGATTGAATATACCAGCGGTGCAGTGACCCTACTGGATGATTTTACAGCGCAGGTAGCCGGAGGCAAGGCTTATATCGCTTTTAAATAATAGAAAGATGTGCAACAAAAAGAGAGAGAGAAGAGGCTGAATAACATGGAAAAGACGATGGAAAAAATAGTGGCATTGGCAAAGACGAGAGGATTTGTATATCCCGGTTCCGAAATTTATGGGGGTTTGGCCAATACCTGGGATTATGGCAATCTTGGGGTAGAGCTGAAGAACAATGTAAAAAAAGCATGGTGGCAGAAGTTTGTGCAGGAGAGCCCTTACAATGTGGGTGTAGATTGTGCGATTTTGATGAATTCTCAGACTTGGGTTGCATCCGGACACTTGGGCGGATTTTCAGATCCGCTGATGGACTGTAAAGCTTGTAAGGAGCGTTTTCGTGCAGATAAATTGATTGAAGATTATATAGCAGAACAGGGCATTGTAATCGAAGGCGCTGTCGATGCCTGGTCTTCCGAAGAGATGAAACAGTATATTGAAGATCACAATATTTGCTGCCCAAGTTGCGGTAAGCATGATTTTACGGATATCCGTCAGTTTAACTTGATGTTCAAGACCTTTCAGGGAGTGACCGAAGATGCCAGAAACACTGTATATTTGAGACCGGAGACGGCGCAGGGGATTTTTGTGAACTTCAAGAATGTACAGAGAACCTCCAGAAAGAAGATTCCATTTGGAATCGGGCAGATTGGAAAGTCATTCCGCAATGAGATTACACCGGGGAACTTCACCTTCCGCACGAGAGAATTTGAGCAGATGGAGATGGAATTCTTCTGTGAGCCGGGGACCGATTTGGAGTGGTTCGCTTACTGGAAAGCCTTCTGTATCAATTGGCTGCAGTCCTTGGGCATCAAGGAAGACGAGATGCGTGCCAGAGATCACGCCCCGGAAGAACTGTGCTTCTATAGCAAGGCAACTACCGATTTGGAATTCCTGTTTCCCTTTGGTTGGGGAGAACTGTGGGGAATTGCGGACAGAACCGATTATGATTTGACCCAGCATCAGAATACCTCGGGTCAGGATATGACTTATTTTGATGATGAGAAGAAAGAAAAATATATTCCCTATGTAGTAGAACCATCCTTGGGTGCGGATCGTGTAACCTTGGCATTTTTGTGCGCTGCTTATGATGAAGAAGAAATCGGCGAAGGCGATGTGCGTACCGTGCTTCATTTCCATCCTGCCATTGCACCGGTTAAGATTGGTATTTTGCCGCTCTCCAAGAAACTCAATGAGGGTGCAGAAAAAGTCTATGCGGAGTTGTCCAAATACTATAACTGTGAATTTGATGACCGAGGCAATATTGGCAAACGCTATCGGAGACAGGATGAGATTGGTACCCCATTCTGTATTACTTATGATTTTGATTCCGAGGAAGATCATGCGGTAACCGTACGCGATCGTGATACGATGGAACAGGTACGTATTCCTCTTGCAGAACTAAAATCCTACTTCGAAAATAAATTCTGTTTTTAAGAAAAAAAGAATAGAAAAAAATTTGGTATGTGATATAATAAGAGCTGCAAAACACACATCAATCACAGAGGAGATCAAGCAAGATGAAAAAAATCTATGAAGGCAAGACCAAAGATGTATTCGCTTTAGACAATGGCAATGTTCTGTTGAAATTTAAAGACGACTGTACCGGTAAAGACGGAGTTTTTGATCCGGGCGAAAATTCAGTAGGTCTTACGATTGAGGGAATTGGAAAAGCCAACTTGGAAACTTCGATTCATTTTTTTGAACTGTTGAAGAAAGCCGGAATCAAGACACATTATGTTGGTGCAGATCTTGAGAATGCGACGATGGAAGTGTTGCCTGCTACGGTATTTGGCAAAGGCTTGGAAGTGATCTGCCGCTTGAAGGCTACCGGAAGTTTTATCCGCCGTTATGGTGCTTATATTGCGGATGGGGCGGCTCTGGAGGGTGGTTATGTTGAGACAACGTTAAAGGATGATGAAAAGGGCGATCCGCTGATCACTTCGGAAGCGTTGGCAGCACTTGGAATTATGAGTCAAGAGATGTTTGACAGCATGAAAGAACAGACTTTGCGTATCACGAAACTGGTAGCGGAGGATCTGGCCAAGAAGGATTTAGACCTGTTTGATATCAAATTTGAATTTGGATATCATAATAACGAAGTAATTCTGATTGATGAGATTGCCAGCGGGAATATGCGTGTTTATAAAGATGGCGAGATCGTGGAACCGGTTACCTTAACCAAAATAATTTTAGGAAAATAAAAGGAAGTAAATAGAGATGGGACTAGACGCGAAAGATAACTTCAAGCATGATAAAAGTGCACATCCGGATGTATTATTGAAAATCCATGGAGAATTGTATTCAATTAATAGTCGATATATTACCAATATTATGCGATTGCCAAAGTACAACACAGTTCCGGATTCCATGGAAGGAATCTTAGGGATCGCTACGGTCAGAGATGAAATTGTACCACTCTTAGATATGCGTCAGGTATTTAAGATACCTACGTTAGCGCAGGAATATGAGGCCTTTAAGGATATGTTGGAGGCCAGAGAGCAGGATCATATTCGTTGGGTGAATGCTCTGGAAGAATCCATTCAGAATGACACTAAATTCACGTTGACGACAGACCCGCACCGTTGTGCATTTGGTCAGTGGTATGATAAGTTTGAATCAGATAATCAGATGATTAATTTTCATATGAGAAAGATTAATGAGCCACATCAGAAACTGCATCATGCGGCTGACGGTGTGGAGCATTGCAGCAAAGATCACGCAAATTGCACCAAAGAAAAATGTGTGAAGCGTGTATTTGAAGAGGTAAAGGAAAAGTATATGCCTGAGGTTTTGGGACTTCTGGAAGAAGCCAAAGAGGTCTTTCAATCCGCCTATTCCGAGATGACGGTGGTGATTAGCAATGGTCGTCAAATTGGCATTGTGGTGGATGAGGTGTTGTCGGTAGCGACGCTGGAACGCTGTGAAGAAAAATCGGATTTTTACTTATTTAATCATTCAAATTATATCTGCGATGTGAAAAAGAGTAAAGACTCCGATGAATTGGTGTTAGAATTGGATGATGCAATGTTGCTTGGCATTGCGGATGAATATCGGAAAGCGGAATCCTAGAAATTACATAAGCCGGAAAAGATCCCCGGGTCGCCATATGGGCTGACTCGGGGAATTTTGAACTATTTGGGGAGAATAGAAAAATCAACGGCAACTCGGGCTTCAATTCCTACCTGACCGGGCATCACGCTCATCTCGCCCTGAGCCGTCATCGCATTGTCGGAAGCATTGCAGAGCGCATCATATCTGGCCGATTCTGCATTGGCAAATTCTTCTACATGCGAGATTTCACCCAAGGTACAGCCACCGGCATCTGCGATTGCCTGCGCCTTGATTCTTGCAGATTCGATGGCTTTGGTGAGTGCTGCTGCATAGCTTTCCTCATATTGGCTGGATAAATAAGATACGGATTGAATATTGTTTACTCCGGCATCTACACAGCTTGTGAGAAGAGAACCTACCTGATCCAGTGGAAGATCGGACACGGTGATGGTGGTGGTCATCTCATAGCCGGTAATTGTTTTTTCTGCCTCCCAGTTATAGACCGGGTTCAATCCATAGCCGGAAGTCTGAATGGAAGTCTCTGCAACTCCAAAGGTGGTTAAGACCTCCAAGGCTTGTTTTAAAGCGGTTTCATTGTGGCTCTGACAGATCTTGGCATCAGGATCCTGACTGTAAACACCCAATACGATCTCCGCGATATCCGGCACCACCTTGATCTCCTCTTTACTCTCTACGTGAATGACTTGATTCGCAGCATTCTTCACTTGGATGGTATCCGGAATCGGTGCGCCGGCACAAGCAGTCAGACCTAGAGCGGCAGCGATAGCAATGGCAAAAAATAGATTTTTTCTTTTCATAAGGTATCTCCTCTTTTTCTTCTAGTTTACATGGAAGCGGCAAAAAGTGTATTTCTTTTCTCTTAATGTTTTAGGTCTGTTTTATGAAATGTAAAGAGAAACCCTATAGTATTCGCATATGCGAACTTAAAACGCATATAAGAATATAACAAAAAATGTAACCGCTTTCATTGGAAAACCATCAAAAATAGACAATAAAAAGGTGATTTTTACCCGGAAACCCCTTTACTCGAGCGAGAATTATGATATAATAATTGCAGACCGATTGCGGGCTTTTTCTTTGTATGGAGGAAAGTACAACCGGGAGTAAATGATGATAGAATTCAATCTATCCAAAATTCGAGGAGGAATTAACTTATGGCAAAATGGGTTTATTTGTTTAAAGAAGGCAGTGCCGGCATGAAGAATCTGCTTGGTGGCAAGGGTGCCAACTTGGCTGAGATGACTAATTTAGGTCTTCCGATTCCACAAGGCTTTACCGTTACTACGGAAGCTTGTATTGATTATTATAACAGTGGCAAGATGATTACCGATGAGATCAAGGGTCAGATTTTTGATGCATTAAAGACATTGGAAGATCTTCAGGGCAAGAAATTTGGTGACAATGCAGATCCGTTATTGGTATCGGTACGTTCCGGAGCCAGAGCATCGATGCCGGGCATGATGGATACCATTTTAAACCTGGGTTTAAATGATATTGCAGTGGAAGGCTTCGCAAAGAAGACCGGCAACCCAAGATTTGCTTATGATTCTTATCGCAGATTTATTCAGATGTTTTCAGATGTTGTTATGGAGATGAGTAAGACTTTCTTCGAGGGAATTCTGACCGAAGTAAAGGATGCAAAGGGAGCTAAGTTTGATACGGATCTGACGGCTGATGATTTGAAAGAAGTGATTGCAAGATATAAAGCAATTTATAAGGATAAGATGGGGGAAGACTTCCCACAGGATCCGAAAACGCAGCTGATGGAAGCTGTCAAAGCGGTATTCCGCTCTTGGGACAACCCACGTGCGATTGTATATCGCCGTATGAATGACATTCCCGGCGATTGGGGAACTGCAGTCAATGTTCAGGCTATGGTATTTGGCAACATGGGCGAGACTTCCGGAACCGGCGTTGCATTTACCCGTAACCCATCCACCGGTGAGGCGAAGATTTATGGTGAGTATCTGATCAATGCGCAGGGCGAAGACGTTGTCGCCGGTATTCGTACCCCACAGCCAATCACCAAGTTAGAGCAGGATTTGCCGGAATGCTACAAAGAATTTATGGCGATTGCACATAAGTTAGAAGATCATTACCGTGATATGCAGGATATGGAATTTACGATTCAAGAAGGTAAATTATACTTCTTGCAGACACGTAACGGTAAGAGAACTGCACCTGCAGCATTACAGATTGCCTGTGACTTAGTAGATGAAGGCAAGATTACCGAAGAAGAGGCAGTTACCAGAATTGAAGCGAAATCCTTAGATCAATTGCTTCACCCTATGTTTGATGCGGCAGCTTTAAAAGCCGGAAAAGTTATCGGTTCTGCACTTCCTGCATCTCCGGGAGCAGCAGCAGGTAAAGTTTATTTCACAGCAGATGAAGCGAAAGCGGCTCATGAAGCAGGCGAGAGAGTCATTCTGGTTCGTTTAGAGACTTCTCCGGAAGATATTGAGGGTATGCACGCAGCAGAAGGTATTTTGACGGTTCGCGGAGGCATGACCTCTCACGCAGCGGTAGTTGCCCGTGGTATGGGTACTGCTTGTGTATCAGGCTGTGGAGAGATCAGCATTGATGAGGCAGCAAAACATTTTGAACTTGGTGGCGCTAAGATTGTAGAGGG
>JAVXIV010000079.1:0-1278 GCA_036785645.1 Hungatella sp. | reverse complement strand
TATCTCACTGGATGGTTCTACCGGCAAGATTTATTTAGGTGACATTGCCACAACCGAAGCTACCGTAAGCGGAAACTTTGGCAGATTGATGGCTTGGGCAGACAAGTTCAGAACCTTAAAAGTAGAAACCAATGCAGATACTCCTGAGGATGCAGCCAATGGCGTGAAGCTAGGTGCAGAAGGTATCGGTCTTTGCCGTACCGAGCATATGTTCTTCAATGAAGATCGTATTCCGAAGATCCGGAAGATGATTCTTTCCAAGACTGTAGAAGCCAGAGAAGCTGCATTGAATGAATTGATTCCTTTCCAGAAAGCAGACTTCAAAGGTATTTACGAAGTTATGGAAGGAAAACCGGTTACGATCCGTTTCTTAGATCCACCGTTGCATGAATTCCTCCCAACCAAGGAAGAAGACATTGCTTCATTGGCAAAAGATATGGGAATTACTCCGGAAGAAATCAAGGCTACTTGTGATTCTCTTCATGAATTTAACCCAATGATGGGACATAGAGGCTGCCGTCTTGCGGTTACGTATCCGGAGATTGCCAAGATGCAGACCAGAGCGGTTATGGAAGCGGCTATTGAAGTTCAAAAAGAAAAAGGATTTACGATTGTTCCTGAGATTATGATTCCACTGGTTGGCGAAGTAAAAGAATTCAAATTTGTAAAAGCCATTGTAGTAGAAACAGCAGAGGCAGTTAAGAAAGAGATGAATTCAGATATTAAGTATCTGGTAGGTACAATGATTGAAATCCCTCGTGCAGCCTTGCTTGCCGATGAGATTGCAGCAGAAGCAGACTTCTTCTCCTTTGGTACCAATGATTTGACCCAGATGACCTTTGGCTTCTCTCGTGATGATGCCGGCAAGTTTTTGGATGCGTATTACAATGCGAAGATCTATGAGTCTGATCCATTTGCTCGATTGGATCAAAATGGTGTTGGTCAGCTTGTCAAGATGGCAGCAGACAAAGGCCGCGCAGCCAATCCACAGATTCACCTTGGAATCTGCGGCGAGCATGGCGGAGATCCGTCGTCTGTTGAATTCTGCCATAAGATTGGTTTGGACTATGTGTCTTGTTCTCCATTCCGCGTGCCGATTGCACGATTGGCAGCAGCACAGGCAGCGCTCAACCAAAAGTAGGCGAACGGCTGTTCAGTAGTGAATGTTACCTGTTCTCGATTAAATTAAATTTTGAACAGGCAAGAGAATACAAAAATGCAGAGTTCTTTCACGAAGCAATAGAAAATCATAAAGAATAACAGAAAACAAAAGGATTA
>JAVXIV010000078.1:5892-8352 GCA_036785645.1 Hungatella sp. | reverse complement strand
GTTCGGGCTCCAAGATGATGGGAGCGGGTTCGGGTTCCGGAGCGGTTGGTTCGGGTTCCGAGACGATGGGCACGGGTTCGGGTTCCGGAGCTTTCGGCGCGATCTGTGCAGCAATGATTTCTTTGTCCAAAGATTCCTTGATTAAATTGGCCAAAGGGTCACCGGAACTCTTTGGATCCTCTACGATCGATATATTGGGTGCCAGAGCTTGCTTATCCGGCTGATCAGGTTCTTCTATAGTGGGATTGCCGGTAGATAAAAGGTTCAATACGTGGGCAGTCTTGTTGGTTTTGCGTGCCATACCGGTACCTCCTCTAATTAATCTTCAAAGCAGTTGCAATCTCGCTGATTAATCCCGAGTAGTCGAAAGCCGGATTGGATTTGGGAGCATAGGTTAGAATACTCTCGCCATGTGCCGGAGCCTCGGCAGCGGCAACACTGGTGCGTATCTTACGCTGAAATACAACCGTGTTTAACTGTTTGGCGATGTTGTCGGCCATCTCGCTCACTTCTTGAGCCAGCAAGGTACGCCGGTTATACTTGGTCAGAAGAATTCCCAGTACATTCAGGTTCGGATTGAAGGATGCACGTACATTGTCTACCGTCTCCTTGATCTGCGCAACACCTAACAGACTTAGAATCTCAGGCGACATCGGGATAATCAGATGGTTGGCAACTACATAGGCATTCACAGTCAAGATATTCAGAGAGGGTGGTGTGTCAATAACGATGTAATCATAATCGGCAGCAACATCTGCAATGGCATTGCGCAATAAAAATTCTCTGCCGGCACCGTTAAATTCCAATTCCACACTGCTAAGCATGATATCGGAACTTATCATATCACAGCAGTCGGTATGCTGGATCGCTTGCCGGGCAGGAACTACTTTCTTGAATACATCATAAAGTGTATGGCAGTTTTCGATATCCAGACCCAGACTAAACCCCATATTCCCCTGAGGATCTAAATCAATCCCCAAGACTTTCTTTCCCTTGGCGGCCAAACCGTCAGCCAAGGCACATGCGGTAGTGGTCTTGCCGACTCCGCCCTTTTGGTTGGTTAATGCAATAATTGTAGCCAATGGTAATACCTCCATAGTATATAAATAGCAATCTTTTCATTTAAGTATTGTAATTTAAGTATTAAGTAAAGTATACTATATGTCGATAGATAAGTATAGACTTATCGACAAAAATTTTACAGATAAAGGAGTGGCAAATATGGCAACAATAGGAAGCCTTACGGGCAGCACCAGCAATAGCATTGGTTCATATGGAACCAGTGTGCGGGGATATGGCGGCTTAGCCAGTGGATTAGATACCGATTCCCTGATTCAGGGCATGACGATGGGGACCAGATCCAAGATCGCCTCATTATTAAACAAAAAGCAGACCTGCCAGTGGCAGACTGCAGCATATCGCTCCGTCAGTGATAAATTGATTGAATTTAAGAAGAAGTATATCTCCGGTGAGAGCGGACCTTCCCGCCCCAGTTTCTTTGACAAGAATTTGGCTGCGGCCAATGGTGCCAACAGCAAATATCTGGATATCAAGGGTGCTTCCGATGTTCTGGAGAATATGACCGTGGTCGGTATCAAATCCTTGGCGAAGGATACGACGATGACAACGAACGGAGCTGCTTCCGATAAGCTGCTGACTACGGGAAATATCGCCATCGGAGAATCCGAGTATGTTCCGAAGCTAGAAGGGGAGAACATCAAGATTACTTATGGTACCACGACCTATACGCTGAACATGAAGTCCGGTCAGGAATACAAGTATAAGGATGCCGATGGCAAAGAACAGACCTTTGTTACAGATTATACTACACCACAGAAGGCAGTCGATTCACTCAACAAGATCATGGAGAACACGGAACTTAAGATCGGCGGCAAGCTGAGCGATAAGGTCAAGGTATCCTTAGAAGGCGGAAAGATGACCTTTAAATCCAATGCCGGTGAGACCAACGACGTCATCATCGGAGGAGGCTCTGCGGCCGGACTGAAGCTGTTGGGTTTGATGGGGAGCGATGACAAATTAGTCAACGATGGTGTGATCACGGAGACCGGATTGTCCGGCACAGCAGTTTTGGATGACGCTGCGATGATGAGAGAGGTCAGCTTTGGTGAGCGCATCGGCGGTAAGACGATCAGCTTTAGTTTAAATGGAAGCAAACGGGATATCACGATGCCGGATCAGGCTACCGTTGAGAGCTGGGGAAAAGACCTGACTCAGATGAAGACACATATTCAGGACCAGATGGATATCGCTTTTGGCAAGGACAAGGTGACGGTAGCCGTGACTGGCAAGGGACTGTCATTTAAGACCAAGGACGATTCTTCGGTTCTTAAAATCACCGGTGCGGGAGCCGGGATGTTGGGTGCCAGTGGCGCTTTGGGCATCAATAATGGTGCGAGCAACCGTCTCCATGTGGATCGCAAGCTGGGAGATGCCGGATTT
>JAVXIV010000078.1:0-5792 GCA_036785645.1 Hungatella sp. | reverse complement strand
ACGGTAAGATTGAGCTGGGGGATGATTTAAGCAGTGCCTTGTTTGGTGTGAAGGACGCTGCCGATGGCTATCATGTCAATCAAGGCACCGATGCCATCGTTACGGTAGAGTACGAGGGCGGGGTTCAGATGGATATCAGGCGGGATACCAACAGCTTTGACCTGGAAGGCTCTACCTTTACTCTGAAGGGTGAATTTGGCTTTCAGAAAAAAACAGAACCGGATGGTTCGATTACTTATAGTGAGAAAGCAGACAACGAACGCATCACCTTTACCACCTCCATCGATACGGACAAGGTTTCCAAGGTCATTGCAGATATGGTGAAAGACTACAACGAAGTTGCCCAATTAGCACATAAACTGGTTGGAACAAAACCGGATCGGGACTATGGTCCGCTGAGTGATGAGCAGAAGAAGGATATGACCGAGGATCAGATCAAGATCTGGGAGGACAAAGCCAAGGAAGGGATCTTATTCAATGACTCCTTGGTGAAAGGGGTCAGTGATGGTCTGCGCAGTATGTTTTCCGGAACTGCAGATATCGGAACCTTGAAGAAGATGGGATTTACCCTGTCAACCGACCCGGCAGACAATGGCAAGGTTACATTTAACGAAGAAGATTTCAAAGCGGCGCTTCTGGAAGATCCCAACAAGATAAAACAATTGTTTACGCAATCGGGTAAAGATGGCGCACAGGCAGGTATCGCAGTCAAGATGAAGGATTTGATCTACGAATATGCCAATGATCTGGGTAAGAAGGGCAGCTTGCTGGTGAAGGCCGGTTCTACTTATGCACCGCTTTCGATGTTGGAAAATTCACTGCAAAAAGAGATCAATGAGATTGACAAGAGTGTGAAGAGCTGGAAGGTACGGCTGCAGTCCGAGATGGATCGCTATACAAAGCAGTTTTCTTCTTTAGAGCAACTGATTTCTCAGATGAACAGTCAGAGCAGTCAACTGTCTTCGATGATGGGCTGATCCTGAAAGAATTATAATCTAACAGAATGCGAAAGGAATCAATCGTATGGATTCAAGAGGATATAGAACTTATAAAGAACAATCGATTAATACCATGACTCGAGGAGAGATGCTGCTCTTGCTTTATGCAGAGATGCTCAAACGTTTGATGAGGGCACAGCTGGCATTGGAGAAAAAAGATTTTATTTTATTTGACCAATCGGTAGTGAGAACCAGAGATATTGTGCTATACTTAGAGAAAACCTTGAATTATCAGTATCCGATCAGCCATGAATTAAAGCGGATGTATGATTATTTCTTATATGAATTAGCGAGACTCAGCGCTGGAAGAAACCCACAGATTATTACGAATCTGGAAGGTTTGATTCGCGATCTGCAGGATGCTTATACACAGGCTGATCATCAGACGAGCTTATAAGGGGAGTGGAATGGAACGAGATCAGATACTATCGGAGATTTTGATACAATATCAGAAAAAATACACGACAGTTACCGAGATTTACCGTCTGACGGAAGAGATGATAGGGCTCCTGAATCATGATGACCGGGTTTCTACTCAATTGATCTTGAATATGCGTCAAGAGGAGATGGATCGGGCGGAAGAATGCGGCGGTGCTTTAGCGACCTTGAAGGAACAGCTGAGTGCGGGGCAGCGCCAGCACCTATCAGCAGTGCTGGAAGCTTCCGACGATCGGGAATTGACGGAAAGCTGGGAAGAGAAGAAGATTGCAGAAATCTATCAGAATACACAGACCGTATTGCAAAAGACAATTGAGCTTGACAAGAGAGTGAATCTGAAGCTGGCGGGCAAGGATTCTTACTATCGTCAGAATAATCGGGCATCACGAGAGGATAGTTATGTATAAAAATGTAACAGAGATTTTGGTAGAACAAAAACTGGAAATTTTATGGAAGAATGAGGATTGCTGTAAATGTCGGCGCTGCCACGATGACGTGATGGCATATTCACTCAATCGTCTTCCGACTCAGTATGTTTCTACATCCAAAGGGGAACTGTTTAATCGTGCCACTGCACTTTCGAGACAGTCGGATATCGAGGTAATCTCGGTTATCACAAGAGGAATTGAACTGGTTGCTCAGCAGCCACGCCATTCGATCAAGGAAAAAGCCAATGGTTATGATATATTTAAAGAACAAGATTAAAAAGGAACTGTGAAAAAAGTCCATGAAAAAAGAACGCTTTCAGGCATGAAAACCTGAGAGCGTTCTTCTTTTCGTGGTATCATGAGCCCACTAGTTATTTCATTGCACCAATCAGGTACTGATAAGATTCAAAATAGTGTGCGGGAACCTTGCCAATCTCTGCAAGCGTAGCAATGAGCGCGGTATCTTTTTCCGATATTGCAATCTTAACATTGCGCATTTGCTCCACTGTGAAATCGGCTGCCTCAAACATGCGGAGAATCTCTTGATAAGTGAAAAAGCGCAGATGCGTTCGATCCAAAATCCCGGCATCTTCATAGGTCCAGTTGCCTTGCAGCAGTGAATGGACATTGGAAATATGCATGACATTGGGGATGCTGGCAAGGATCTGTCCATTGGTTTTCAGATAAAGACGTAAGGTACGAATTACATTTTGAGGGTCGCGCAGATGTTCTAAAACGTCACCCAGTATGATATAGTCAAAAAAATTCTGCGGATAGTCCATGGAACTTTTTTCAATATCCTCATGACTAATTGTGGCAATATGGCGTGCAATCGATGCAGCACCCGCATCTAACTCGATACCATATAATTCTGTATTGGGATATTGACTTTTGATGGAGAGTAAGGTAGCTCCACAAGCGCAACCCACTTCTAGTACTTTTAATTTTCCGCTTTCAGGATAATGAATCATATCAATCAGATCATGACGTATATGGCAAGAATAGGCCGGATTTACATTCCACTTCTCAGAGAAACGGATAAAATCGGGTTCTCCAATGATCATATGATTGGGATTCATAGTTTTATATGCAGAAATTGCACATGATTTCTGCAAAAAATGATTTTGAAGCAAGCGGAATCCCAAGTCGTAGATCTGGTAAAAATAATGCGAAAACTGGGTATCAAACCAACCGATTTGCTTTAAAGCAGATCGACGAATTAGAACAATCGGATCAGAAAGCTGGATTTTATCTTCGCTGTGATGCCCAGGGGAATTATGTAGAACTGCATATTGAGTGGCGGCTTCAAAATCAGTGAAAATGGAAGATTCTCTGGCAGCACTCACTGCCCCGATCTGGCTATTGGCATATAATTCCATCTGCAGGTTAAAGAAAGAATGCGCTAAGGGTAGAGCACCTTCTTCTATGATTGCAACATCTGCGGAGTCCTGAACAGCATCAATGCCAAGGTTATAGATGCTACCTTCTTGTTGTGGAGGACAAATGCGTACAGTAAGATCTTGCTGATTGGCAATCCAGTTATGAACTTCTTCGGATGTATCCGATTCAATCAAGATGATCTCGTAGGAATCGGAAACGTTATAAAGACGGATTTGTTTGATACAATTGGTCAGCCATTCAAGATTCCGGGAGGCTTTTAATAAAATAGCTATGCGCGGAGATACCATCGTATGACATTGATCAAAACGATTCAGATTCTTGCGGAAATATTCAGAGTCTGATGGATTCTGACAGAGAAATAAGGCATAGTGATAGCACAGACGTGCAAGAATCTGCTGTTCACATAATTCATAAACCTCACCCAACATATAATATAACTCACAGCTGTTACTATCATAGGTAAGTCCCTGTTGGATGCAGCTGCGTGCAGCTTCGTACTGCGCTAGATGAATTAGGGTATCCGATTCCAAAACAGCGATATATTCTCCGTATTCCCAAATGCTTTTGTAGGCTTCAATCTGTGAAAGTGCTTGTTGATATTCTTCTGCTTCTAATGCCTGACGAATGAGGGTTAGGGACTTCAAGTTATATTCCTGCACAAATACGAGACGTTCCTTGTCATAATCTTTGATGCTGGGAATCCCACATTTATGAATGCACCAGGTTTCAAATTGTTTGGGAACGACAATGTGATATCCGGCATGTAAGTACTCCATAGAACAAGAGGCATCATAGAAGTGCCAACCTTTTAAAAGGTCAGTTCGCCAGGGAATATCATATTGTGTACACATTAGAACTCCGTCGATCATTGCAACTTCTTCGTAAAGCCCAAATGGCTTTTTGTGTAGGCAATAGGCTTCTTCGGAGCGATTTTCATATAATTCCCCATAGCCGGAAGGAGACTCCCACATGATTCCGCTTTGGGCTACGCGTTTATATCCTACAACACCTAAAAGACCAATGGATGGATTGGGAAGAAAAATGTCCAACATCTCAAAGAGCATTCGCTTATTTAAGATACACACATCTTGATGAAGATAGATTTTGTATTTGGCATTCGATTGTGCCATGGCATTTTGATAGCCTTCTGCGATTGAGGCTGCATCCTCGATGGTGATCAGATCAATTTCATAACCATCCGGAATTTCTAATTTACCGATATGAGTCAGGCAGTCCTCTAACTTGTTATGATCGTTCGTACAGATAATAAAACAGATTTGAAAATCATTCATGGTATGCTCCTTTTTGCTGAAATCGTTCATAATGGAAATTTTGACATTAGTATTCTGCGGGAAGACCAACAGACCAGAGTGGACCGCCCGCTTCCGCAGACTTACGAACCTGACTGAGAATGAATTCCGGATCCCAAGCCTTTTGTGTATTTTCCCAACTGGCACAATCTGCAATACGAAGCTGCCCATCTTCCGTGACCTGAGTGAGCAGCAGAAAATGTCCGCCATTGGTGAAAAAACCTTTGTTCATCAATGCAACCACCACGTTTCCGGATTGAATTTCACGGATGATGGATTCTTTGCTGCGATCGGATACCGAGGTAACGGTTAAACCATAATGGGATAGTCCATCCGGAATAAGTGCGTGTCTGGAACCTTCGCCGGGACTGCAGTATCCATGATCACCGGCCCAAGTACTGACTTCGATGGGAGTAACTTGTGTGGAAGTCAGACTGCTGACCACCATCGCTACCGCCACCGGACCGCATCCATGAGACCTGATTGGATCCGAAGGACCATAAAGCGCATCGGCCCATCGTGGATCCGATTGACTATAGTAGACGAAGAGTCCCATGGTACAGGGAATAACAGAATTCTCCCCATAGGGAGAGCACGCAGGCGAGGGGAGGGGATTGCTGCCTGCTTCTACCGAATCGGAACTAGATTCGAAAGTTGGTGCGGTAGAGGGTATATTGGGAAGAGACGAAAGCAGACGAGGGTCGTTCTCTTGGGAAATATGAATCGGGAAATACCATACCAATAGACCGATCAGACCGATCAGTAAGATTGCTTTTAAAACGTTGCATATAAACTTCAAGTGGCTGCTCCTTGTCTCAATAAAGAGTCTGAATCCGGTTCTTCATCAGACCGGAAGTATAGAGAGGATCTGATACACTACCGGACTCCCATTGGTCAGATGCCTGTAGACCACTTTGCAGTAATTCTAAAAACAATAAATAGTCCTCCGAAGAAAAATCATCAAAATCGAAGATACTCTGTAGGATCTTTAAATAGATGGAATCGGATGATTGCGGTATAGCAGTAGAGGCTGCAGTGGAGGAAGTGACCGGAGCATTGCTTGAGGGGATTGCCGTCATACCTTGTCCGGCATAGTCCATCACCTTGACCACATAGTTCTGTGTCTCTTTATAAGGAGGGATACCGTGATACTTATCGACACTACCGCTGCCTGCGTTGTGAGCAGCGAGCGCCAATTTGGTATTGCCATCATACTT
>JAVXIV010000077.1:1450-8359 GCA_036785645.1 Hungatella sp. | reverse complement strand
GTCTGCAGATTCTGATGCAGGAAGAAGATTATGGTGCGGTGAATCAGGCACTGGAGGATTGTGTTGGGATGGCAGAAGGCAGTCCGACGGTACATTTTTGTGACAATCTGCCCATCGATGGTGTCATTGCTCACTATGTGGCAGCAGCGCAGTCCCAGCAGATTCTCATGCAGGTCAAGCTGGAACCGGTTGATCAGCTCACGGTCAATGATTGGGAATTGGCGGCAATCATCGGCAATCTATTAGAGAATGCGATTCATGCCTGTCTCGAAATTCCCAAAATGGAAAAACGCAAGATCATGCTATCGGCCAAGAAAACTCACCATCAGCTTCTGATTGAGATCACCAATCCCTATGCAGGCACGATCCGCTTCTCTCCCGAAAGTGGACTGCCACTCTCGGCAGGGGGAGAAGGACACGGTGTCGGAATGCGCAGTGTGGTCTATTTCGCGAAACGAAACCAAGCCGTCTTCGACTGCGGCACCCAGGACGGAGTCTTTTTTGCCAGACTTTTGTTGTAAAAACACCTCGTGCTACCACGTGCGAAAAAGAAGCATAAAGTGCGTAAAATCAACGTCAAAACGACTGCCTTTGCATCCTTTGATTGTAAGAAAATGTGTTATAATTTAGATAACTGTTCCGGAGATATAACCGGATGAGTCGATATTTGAATACTGGATTTTGCTGGAATTGTAGGAAGAGGAGGCTTTTTTTATGAATATCATAAAAAAGATTTGTGAGCATAGAGGGTGGAAGAGAAAGACGGCGGGTATGCTGTGTCTGGTTATGGTGACACAGCTGCTTCTTGGCGGAACGCTGCCGACGATGGCAGAGCCGAAAGCAACCGGCGGATCCACTATCATAGAGAGGGATATGACGGCGAAGGGACATCCCGGTGCCTATTTTAGTCGTATTTTGTTGAAGATGCTCAATACGGTCACCGATTCCAATTCTCTTCATACGGATATGGATGTAACCTTGAATCATCAGGAGATGAATGCTGTTTTTGAGGAATTGGTGGATGCGGAGACGATTAAACCTCCTACGGAATTTACGACAGATGAAGCGTATGAGGCCTATCTGGATTCTCCGGAGGTGCAGAAGGTATTGGAACCGCTGACTTTTTCTTGGACCTATAGCCCGGGACTGTTCAGCGTGGATGCGAAAGAAGAGCGACAGGATATCATAGCTTCGATCGATGGGAAAGATACCTTGATTGGAACTGCAACGATCCAATTAGTGGGTGGAAAGCCTACTTTTTCTGTGGAATTAAAACGTTTATTGTATTACAAACAAGATGTCACGATCCAACTGGGATTTGACCTGGGTTTTGCAGATATCTATAAACCGGGTACTGCGATCACCGAGAAATCTGAAACAGGTGGTGCAGATATTGCACTGGAAGTAGACGGAAGCGGCGGCGGTGACCTCAAGGACAATGGCTATGAATTGAAAAAGGGTGTTTTGGACAGAGCCAATTCAGATCGTCAGATTGTGTACACAATTGCTGCAAAAGCGAGCCCCAGTGATGCAGGGGAAAAGTTAAAATCCGAAGTTGAAGTTTCTAGCGATTCCCAATCCGAGATTCCGCATTCTTCTCCATCGGAGCTGGGGAGAATCTCTCGCTCAAAATCAGAGAGAACTTCACCGTCCGATTCGGAATATCCGGAGATTCCGGAGGACACTGAGATTTTGGATGGCAGCGAGATTCCGGATAGCGAGTCAGACAGCTTTTTTGAGTCGATTTTTCGCAGTAATATTGTAAATGCAGGGGGCTTGGAGGTTGCCAGCAGTTCCAATCTATATGGCAAGAAAATCCTAGACAAGATTCCGACCGATTTGGAAGTACTTAAAGTAGAAGCCATGATCGGTACAAGTGGAGTCTGGACAGAGCTTCAACCGGAAACCGGCTATACACTAGATCCCACTACCGGAGAACTTTGCTATGTGATACCAACCGGAGTAGAAGGATTCCTTCCGGAAGCGGTGATTCGGAATGCGGATCTGCGGATCACAACCAAGCTATCCGACGCGGTCTTCAATAAATATGCACAGGGTGGGTTGCCATATGAAGAAGTATTTCCAAACCGTGCAACGATGAAGGATCCGGAGGATCAGCTTGTACAGATCAGTAATGAAGTGAGACCGTTTATAGAGTTTGCTCCCTTTTTAACGAAGAACGGTAAGAGTGTAGATGCGACGAATCAGAAGTTCACTTGGACACTGACTGCCAATGCCAACTTTAGCAGCAACGCAGTACAGGCATGGATTATTGACCATATTGAAGATATCGGCGAGACGCATAACTATGATCTGAGCGCGGGAATCACAATTGATGGGGATTCTTTTGCTATGGAGAAAATGGGTCATAGCGCTGCGCCTGCTATACCCACGGCAGAGTTTCCATATGAAGTACTGACATCGGTAGCACAACTGGAGCAGCTGTTTACCTATTGCGGAGAGACTGTGGATATGGCGAATCCCTTGCCTACTACAGGTGCAGGTGCAAAGACCGTCTATGTTTATGATTATACGACACAAGATGCCAATGGGAAATCCAGAACGGATGCTGTCCTTTTGATCCCATTGAATCAAGATTATGTCAATCAAAAACTCAATATCACCTATCAGACGCAGGTTGCTAAAGATATGACCGATCCGGGCAATATGGATCAAGGCGTCAATCTCATGATGAAGAACGAAGCAAAGTCGGTATGGAGATGGCCTAGCGGCACGGGTACCGGATCTTGGGATGAGCATGGGGGAATCACAATTGATAAGGATCTGGCAGGAAGCTACCATGTCCTTTCGAAGAATGCCTGGAATTCGAATCACCAGAGTACTTATGATGAAGCAACCAATACTTTAACTTGGAATTTCAAAATCAATCAGGTAGGTGCGGATTTGACGGATGCTGTACTGACCGATGTATTTGATTCGAAGAAACAGCTTCTGCTTCTGAAAGATGGGACACCGGATCTACAGCTGAAGGATTTTGATGGAAATGACGGTCCACTGATTAAAGAGCGCAGCAAGGCGGGCAATGATCCTCGCTATTATGAGATTACCACAAGTGGTGATAGCGATACGTTCACCTTGCATTTAGGTGCGATAGGGGCCAAGGCGCACTACACATTTTCTTTGGCAGTCCGCGTCTTGGATGTGACTATGAACAGCGAGGAAGCCAAGGCTACCGTGCACAATGAAGCAAAATTAGATTATAAGGTAGGAGATAAAACGGGAAGTTCTACCGTGAGCGCCGATGCCGACGTCGTCAATACGATTCTAAAGAAGACCAGAGTGCCGGTGGTGGAGGGCAGTCAGGTATATTATGATTATGCCAATCATACGGTGAAATGGAAAACCACGGTCAATCCCAAGCACTTTGCCATGGGAGTCCCCACTTTGACGGATCTCCTGCCTGAAGGAACCTGTTTGGAAGATATTTCGGTTACGAGAGTGCGGGGGAATCAGCCGGGCGAAACAAAGGTCTTTGCCGGCAGTGGAGCGGGCGATGCGAGAATCTGGAATCCGGTGAGCTTTGGTGATGGAGAAACCATATCGGTGCTGCAGCAGAAGGCGACACCGGATTCAGCCACACCCATGTTCACACAGCGAGAAGCGGTATTTGCTTTTACCAATATCGCAGGCGACAATACGAATGCAAGCTATGAATTTACATATACCACTTCCCTGGACGAGGACTATCGAAAGAAGTATCTGACCGGGAATCAAGGGGTCACCTTGATGAATGAAGTCAAGCTGTCGAATGAAACCACGACGATCGTAGCCAGTGATAAGGCACCCAATAAGATTGCTCCGGCAGGAATGACCAAGAATGGGCAATATGTATCCTATAAAGAACCCAATTCGTATTCCTATCCATATATGGATGGCGATACGAAAAAAACAAAAGAGATGGATGTGGATGTCATCCACTGGACGATTTTCGTCAATAAAACGCATGCCGATTTAACCGGGGTTTCCATCGAGGATACGGTGGCAGATTTCTTGGAACTGGTTCCGGCTTCACTGAAGGTAGAGTCGATTCCGACGCTGACTGCGAGCGGGGAGATTCCGGAAGCAACACCGGGTGCTCCAAGCGATATCACCGATGTGACGGATCTATTTCTGGCTCAGTCGGGCAGCCGCATTGATGAAACCGGATTTTCGCTGAAGATTCCGGCAGCATGGAAGAGCACCACTCTGCGTATTACCTGTGATACGGTTCTGGTGGATTCGGCAAATGCAACAACGATGAAGAATGCCGTTTCTTTGAAAGGACCGGATCTTGACTCCTCGATTACATCGAATATACCAAAAGGAGCGAAAGACTTCCGAATTGCAAATTATGCGCACGCAAAGGGTGTTTACTATGCAGGAATTCAAAAAGTAAGCAGCAACGAATCCGGAGTGGGTAAATTCCCACTGAAAGGTGCAAAGTTCCAATTAGAGAAGATGGTGCTGAAAGCGGGTGGTACCTCGACTGATAAAGCTGACTGGGAAGCGGCAGCTTCACCAAAAGCCAAGATCAAAACCGGCAATCGAAAGGGCAATGCCAATTTCCTGTTTCTGGAAGCGGATACCTTGTATCGTCTCACCGAGACGGTGCCACCGGCAGGATACGAGAAACTGAATACCGAGTGGTATTTGGTACCGAAGCTTACGAGTAAAACCGCAGATTATTTTCCGACCCCTGCCTCGGGTACGACGGAGTGGGAGATGATCTTGCCGGAAACGGGCGGTCAGCATATCACGAAAGTAATTGAAAACAAGACTAGCGGTACAGGCGGGGAAGTTTCCTTCACGAAGAAGAACGGCACAGGTTCCGGCGCGAAAGGTTTAGCAGGGGCGAAATTCTCCATTGAGCATATACAGGGGCAGTTGAAGTTTGATCCGGTTATCAGTGATGCAGAGGGCAAGATCACCATAACCGGTTTGGATCAAACCTCCAAATTGGGCAAATATAAGGTCAAAGAGATCGAGGCACCGGTTGGTTACCGGCTGGAGCCGAAAGAGTTCTTTGTGACCGTAGCTTATGATGCACAGAAGGGCTATACCACAGAGGTTACCGGACTGGGAGGCACCGCTCCCAATTATGTAGTAGTCAATGAACCTTTAGTTCCGGAGCTTGTATTCTCCAAGGTAGATCAAAACGGCGATGCGATTGGCAGTGACCGGATGCAAGTTTCCTTTGCTGTCACCGGAAATGCGCAAGCTAATCTGGAAGGAGCCGATCTGGACGGAACGGCTGTGACGGTTCCGGGGACGGTTTCCACAGATCAGGAGGGCAAGGTCAAGATCCGGCTTCCTTATGGCAGCTATACCTTGACAGAGACCTTATCAGAACAGACGGATAAAGATAAGTTACAAGATCCATCGAAGCTGGCGAAGCTTTATGTGAAGGTGGAGCAGATCGCAAAAAGTGCTCCCGAAGCACCGGCAAGTGGTCAGACCAAGGTAAGCATCAGCACAGATGCTAATTTTGCTGAGGGCAGCACTAGGACGATCACCAAAGCAGATACCGCAGTGAAGACCGTACCTTTTGACTTCTCGGATGCGAAGACTGCGGCAGCTTACTTGGCAGTAACGAATGACTTGAACTATGGATGCGTTCAGGTTCATAAAGTACTGGGTGAGCGTGATAATAACGGTGCTTTACAAGCAGTTACCAAAGACCAAAACACCATTCCAATTCAAGGGGCGAAGTTTGATATCTATCATAAAAATACGGATCAGTCAAAAGGAACTTTGGTGATGACCCTCACAACGGATACTGATGGGAAGTTCCCGATCCAAAAGAATGGCAGCTATTTGGTAGACGGCAAAGAGAAGTTTCTGCTTTGCGGAGATTATATCTTGCAGGAAAAATCGGTGCCCGCGGGCTATGTATTAAATAAGACTGCGTATCCATTTACGATTGCACCCGGAACATTCGCTTCGGGAAGCTATGTACCGTCGACGGTTTATATTGATTCAGAAAAATCGGCCACACCGGGTACGACTGACACTACTTACTTTATGAATGAGCCTATCCGCGGAACGGTGAAACTACAGAAAGTGGATCAGGATAATGCAAAATTACCATTGAATGACGCTCAATTTGCAGTTTATGTAAAGGATACCAATACTAAAGTAGCGAACTTGATTTATAATGATAATCAGGGTATAAAGGGCTATCAACTGTCACTTCCGGGTGATGGGGGTTGGACTTCTCCGGAAAAATCGCAGGGACTGTCATATCTGCGTATGATTGGTGATGGAACAAGCGTTGGTGGTGCACCTCATCAGTATTATGCACTTTTAGCAGGGAGTTATGATCTGAAAGAGACAACAGCACCAACTCTGTCAGACGGTCATGGAGGAAATGCTTATCCAACTCCGGATTCGGCGAAAGTTGTTGGAAGCTTTACAATCGATCGGGATAAGACCGAGGTCGTGAAACTAAATAATAAAAGAGATATTAAAAACAAGATTATCCAACACAGCTTTTCACTGCAAAAGATGGTGGAAGACTGGGTTATGAAGGACAATTCCGGCAAGACCAATGGTTACAAATCCGCCAATGGTTTTCAGTTTACGCTGTCAGGCACTGCGGTGAATGGTGCGACAACACCCGCCGGTGATCAGACTACACCTTATGTAGTAAGCGGAACAACAAGTGGAATAAGAGCAGCAAGCGGAACGATCAAGTTCCAAAACATTCCGGTTGGTACCTATACGCTTTCCGAGACGAGTGTAGCACCGGAGTATCAATTTGGTTTAGATAACACATTGGAAGCGGTCACAAAGATGGCGGATATTCAGGTCAAAGTGACGGCAGCGGGTATTGCATTTGGGCGTCTTGATGTTCCTCTGACACAGACCACGGACGAGACCAAGAAAGCAGGGACCGATAGTGTTAGCGGA
>JAVXIV010000077.1:0-1440 GCA_036785645.1 Hungatella sp. | reverse complement strand
CGGATATTCAGGTCAAAGTGACGGCAGCGGGTATTGCATTTGGGCGTCTTGATGGGAGCGGTACGGAAGTTTCTCTGACACCGACTACGGACGAGACCAAGAAAGCAGGGACCGATAGTGTTAGCGGAGCAGTCGATGAGCAGGTTTTGACCGTTTACAACAAGTTAAAGATCGGTAGTATCAGCGGAACGAAAGTCGGTGTCGGCAATCAGAAAGATGGAAAAGTGGATTTGGCCGGCGCTAAATTTGGTCTCTACAAAAAAGGCAGCGATGCGCTCTATGCAACGACTACGGCAGTGCCTCCGAATGTGATTACATTTACCGGAGTTCCATTTGGGGATTATGATGTACAAGAGATCGATGCGCCAACAGGCTATGTGCGATCAGATACGAAATATCCGGTTACTGTGCAGGCAGAGAGTCCGGCAACAGAGATTGATGCAGACACAACAAAGCCCGGGGCACAAGCGGTAGAAAACCAAGCAATTCTCAAAACCATAACTTTACTGAAAGTGGATCAGAATGGTGCACCTCTGGGCAGTGACCGCTTGAATACCGGCTTCACGATTACAAAGACGGATACCATCAATCCGACGATTCCGGCTGCTATTTACACGGTGCCAACTTCGGTAGGTAATGATAAAGATGGTAAGATCCTCATCACGAATCTAGCTTATGGAACCTACAAAGTGGAAGAGACCTTGGACTTGAATGAAAAAGAAAAATTAGATGAGCCCGATGTCACACTACCGGAATTTTACATCAAAGTAGAAGCGGGAGATGATGCTCAAGCCAAAACTCACACGAAGACGAAGATCACGGTGAGCACCCGAGACGACTTTGGAACTTCAACAGGAGCGATCACTAGGACAATCACGCAGAACAACAGTGCTACTACGCCTTATGATTTTGCAAATTTGAGCAGTTCCGCTACTTTATTTGCCATAGAAAATCGGTTGAAGTATGGGACGATTGCGATTCATAAGATTGGAGCCGAGAAAAACAACTCCGGTCAGGCGACGTCCTATACAGAACAGGGAGCAATCCCGGAGGTCACTTTTGAGATTTACCGAGATACCGATGGGGATGGCAAGTGGCTGCCGATTGATTTGGTACTTACCTTAAAAACTGATGCAAAGGGACATTTCCCAAAGACTGTCGATGGAAAATATACGGATGCTAATTCAAATGTTGACAACCAGATTCTGCCGGTTGCACTGTTGGCAGGTAATTATGTTTTGCATGAGAAGAAGGCTCCGGCAGGCTATGCGATGTTAAAGACCGATATCAAGTTTCGGATGACAAATAAGGCACAGGTAGTTACCTTTACCTATGATGGTAAGACCGGGGAAGCTACAACAGACGCAAACCCATCTACAAAGCCATTCTACAACCTCATACCGCGTGGTACGGTATCCTTCCAAAAGGTGGCAGCGGATA
>JAVXIV010000076.1:0-8366 GCA_036785645.1 Hungatella sp. | reverse complement strand
TATTTTGTCGAAGGACGAGGGAGTGACCTATCAGTTTCGCGGTCAGCCGTGTGGGCGGTACTATATGGGGATTGAGAATCTGGATATGGAAGGCAGTCGGTTTGATGCACTCATTACCATGGATGCCAATGCTTATAAGACGGAGGGCAAGAGTGGCTATAATGATATGGAGGTAGCTAATATTGCAAGACTGGATATCTTGCGTGATGCGTTCTTTGTGCAGGATGCAGAGTATGATTTGCTACAGGCTGAGGCATTTGCCAAGAAGAGTGCAGAGGCAGCGGGGGCGGAAGGCAGTACCACTTCCGAAGTCTCTGCGGAAGAATTCTTAAATGGTGCCTTTACGCGGACGATTACCATTGATATTACAAAAAGTAGAAAGATTTATAAGGCGGTGGCTTCCTACACTTATTCATGCAAGGGAGAAACGGTGGGCAATGCTTTCGGGACTACCTATACCTCCAAGCCGGATCGACGAGTATTCTTTGACAGCTCAGAATCAAATACGGAGCTTCGCAGTGTGTATTTATGCTATGTTCCATTGCCGGGATCCGGTATGGGCAGAGGATGCACCGATCGGATCTTCATTCAAAATCCTCATAGCATTCCGCTGGATTTTTATTTGATTGCACAGAGACAGATCGGTACGGGAGTCGGAGATGAGGCCCTTGAGACGGCGGGAGCACTCCCGGATTCCGGGTATCGGGCGGAGGTGAGTTTGACGGAAAAACCGTCCGAAGCGGGTTGGCAGAATCATCCTGCTTCTTACCGTACAAAACTGAAATTTCGCAGTAATCTCGGTAATACGATGGAAAACAGGAATCAATTGCATTTGGTTTGCAGAGATCAAAGCAGCAGTGGTGCGGATGTGAAGGGCAGCCATGCGAAGAAGATGATGTCTTTTCGCGGTTTAGACGGCTGTGAGGCAAAAAATCGGCTTTATGATGTCAATGTTACGATTTATCGGCATCAGAAGGATGATGCTTTCCGGGATGAAGATAAGCTCCTTAGTATGGATGGGTCAAAAAATGACTAGGGTAGAATCGATAGTAAGATACGGATCAGGAGGCAGACTGTGAATTTCAAAAAAGACAGAAGACAGGCAGGTTCTTCGATTATCATGGTGATTATTACGATGGCAATGGTTGGAACGCTGGCCATGGTGGTGATGGGCGCTGCCCTTACCAATTTGCAGATGAAACGTGTCGATGCGAAAACGCAGGACAGCTTTTATACCGCAGAGACGGCTCTGGATGAAATTAATGTGGGTTTACAAGCGATTGCCGGTCAGGCGGCCGGTGAGGCCTATGCTTATGTCTTGGAACGATATTCCCTGACGCAGATGCAAGATGATAAGAGAGCGGAGCTGTTTCAACAAAAATTTTTGACAAAATTGATGGATGAATTGGAACAGGATGCCGTGGTGGGAGATACTTATGATGTGGCAGAATTGGAAGCTTATTTGAAAACCACCAAGTGGGAGGAGAGAAGAGAGACCGGAGCAAAATTAGAGTCCGACCGTGCTCAGTTGGAGAAATTAGATGGTAAGGATGAGGCAGCTGTGATCCTTAAAAAATTAAAGATTATTTATACAGATCCACAGGGTTATACCTCAATGATTCAAACCGATATACGAATCGAGGTTCCGAAGATTAATTTTATGCAGTCGATCTCTATGCCCGATATCTTGAAATACACCTTGGTTGCCAATGATAAGCTGATCTCTGAGGGGGAAGATGTGACGGTAGAGGGCTCCATTTATGGTGGGAAGCATGGCATGACGGTATCCGGTGGAAATTTTAGCGTAGACGATGCGGATCGTGTGATTACCAATACGAATCTAACCGTGAACGATGGCGCAGAGGTGACGATCGGAGCAGGCACTGCACTTTGGGCAGATGGAATTCTGGTGGATTCGACCGGTGCAGATTCCGACAATCAGAATTCCTCTGCTCTGACTTTAAAAGGTCAGACTTTTCTGGCCAATGATTTGACGGTTTTGGGAGCAGGCAATCGCATTACCTTGGAAAATGAATATTATGGATATGGCAATCCGGTGACGGCGAAGGAATCTCTTCCGAATACGGATGCGGAATTGCTAAATGGGGTCTATCGTAATAAGCTTGATTCGGAGCTGAGCAGCGCCATGTTAATCAATGGCAAGGAGACCACGCTGGATTTGTCCGGACTGAATCGGCTGCTTCTGTCGGGGAATGCCTATATCGGAACCGGGAAGTTGGCTGCAACCGGGGGAAGCCTGAATGCCGGTATTCCTACCGGGGAGTCTCTGGCGGTGAAGAGTAATCAGCTGGCTTATTTAGTGCCGCAGGAATGTCTTTGGCTTCCGTCCTGCGGCAATCCTATGTCGGTCACAAAATATAAAGCATTAGCAGCGTTCTGCGGCGAGCGTGATGACATGGGCGCGAACCGGGATAAGATGGTAGATTTTACAAAGAAGGTGGGAAGACTGAATGGAAAAACCTTGGCCGAAGTGGGTGCAACCGGTGTGAAAGCACTGTTTGTACCGAAAGACGGAACCACGGTTGTTTATTTCTACCTGACTTTTGATGTGCCGGGCGGTGAACCGACCGAAGCGGCAGCGCAAGCGATGGAGGCAGCGGCTCATTATTTTCAGATCTATTATAAAGAAGCACCCAACCAAGAACTTTTGGATCGATATTTAAATGTCTATGCAGAGTCGATTAGCGTTCATCCCAATGACTCCGGCCATTACCATCGCTTTACTGCAGGCGGTAATCTGATGGGAACCGTTTCTGATGAGGCGGAGAGCGGCAAGGTTTCGGGGAGACTGATTCCAAGTACCACGAGGTCACCGGAGGACATGTCCGCTTTGGCAGAGGAAGAAAAGAGTTATCACAGTATCTTTTTTGCTTTGGGAAAGAAGCTGGTTCCCAATTACAGCCGGTTACAGAAAGAAGAAAAGCAAGCCGAGGCAGATGTCTTTGGCAACCTGATTGATGAAACTAAATTAACCGGATTATCCGGATCAAAAATCTTTACCACCGCAGTTGGTGGAAAAAAGGCGATTCTCAATGGTACTACCGGGACGCTCCATACCGGTTCGTTGGAGGATGCAGAAAATGTCAGGCTGTTGGTGACAAAAGGGGATGTGATCGTGGATCGGGATTTCACCGGAACGATCATCGCAGGCGGCACGATTAGAATAGAAGGCAGGGTTGCGATTCTGGCGGATTCGGAAGAAACAACCAAGGTATTACAGGTTGTGGACAAAGATGGAGATTCTCCGATGAACTATTTTAAAGAGGGGTCGAACTATGTGTTCAACGGTGCCGGTGCCGGTCAGGCGGTGGCGGGACAAAAGACGTATATTGCATTGACGGAATTGATCCGCTATGAGAATTGGTCAAAACGGTAAGAAAGTGAGGAAGGAGGGGACAGATGAGAGACAATCGAGGATTCTCTCTGGTAGAATTGATGGTGGTAGTGACCATGATGGCGGCTCTCATCGGGCTGGCATCTTTTTCCATCAATATACGGTTGGGAACCGAGGCATCCAAAGCGATCAGGATACTGGATATGGCGATCCATCAAGTGCGTATGGACACCATGAGCAAGGCATCTGCTAAGATCAAGGTGGATGTGGATGATGCGGATCAGTCCTATTATGTTCAGATGGAATTGGATGGTGTGGATCAAGAGAAGATATGGCTGGGAAAACCGGATTTACAGATATCCTACACGAAGAAAACGAAGGGAAGTGATTTCTCTGCTATGCAGATCTTGGATTCTGCACATCCCTTGATTCTGGCTTTTGATCGCAGCACCGGAGCACAAAAACCGGATTCTATGGGTGGCGATTCTTTTTGTACGGAAATTATAGTCCGCAAAGGGAAAACACAGAAGATCATCTTGATTCCGGAGACAGGGAGACACTATGTGGAATAATGACCGGGCGAATGCGGGTTTTACCTTGCTGGAATTAGTTGTTTCGATTGCCATTATGGGCATGGTAGGTGGAATGATCGGAGGCTTTATGCTATCCGGAATCCGCCATTATCAACATACCGATGCGGAGACGAAGCTGCAGTTGGAAGCACAGCTGGCGGGTAACCAGATTCAGGATCATCTCATTGATGCAAACAAACGTGTGCAGTATTATGTCGCCGGTACAGAGGTAAAGCTTCAAGATGACCAAACCGATCAGACCAGTATGCGTAAACTGCGGATCACCAATGAGGGGGAGACGCGGGAAGCAGAAGATGATGAGATCAGCTGCATCGAATGGGAGCCGTCAGAACAAATCTTGTATTACTCAGAGGGAAGCAAGGAGGCTGCACCCCGGTACGAGTTGGCGCGACATGTCACGGGATTCTATGTGGATTTATCGGAATTAGAGACGAAACAAATCATCTATTATCATTTGGACTTTGCCGTTTCGGGCAGCTCTTATAGTAATGACTATAATGTCACATTGCGTAATGCTTTAAGGAAAGAAGCGCCAAGTGCCGCGGATCCGGGAGGTGTCTGATATGAAAAAAGAAAAAAGGAAGGCATGGACATCCGTAGCGGCACTCGGTATGGCCGGCATATTGGCTCTTCTGACGGTGTACCATACGGTATCGATTACGGCTTTGGCAAAAGAGACGCTGCCCGGAGTGGAGAAGATTATAAAAAAGAATGCCCCCAATGCTCCGTTTAAGATCTTGGAGATCGTACCGGAGGCAGGTGCCGGAGAGATCGGTCTTTACATCAAGGGGCAGGAAGGCTTCAGCCTAAGTGAAGATTTAAAGAAATTGCCGACGAAGGCAGAACGGGCAGCCTATATTGCGAATTTGACGGCACGTTTAAAGGAAATCAGTTCTTCGCCTACGGTGCCCAATGCCGCGGACACCACTCCTTTGCTTTATGAGACCTACCGGGAAGAATATTTTCCGGAACCGGTTACCGGATGGAATCGGGTGGAGCTGGCCGATGGGAAATCGGAGACGGTCCGGATGAATGGGCAGTATGTGATTGCGTCGGGTGCAAAAGGAAACTACACCCAGATACCGGCGGCTTATGTACCGGTCGCAGAAGGAAGCGGAACGCATCGGGAGAATATCAGTGGTTTTACTCTGCCAAGTGATGGAAAGCCTATGCCTTATGCCGTAACGTTTGCGGCAACCTTGCCCACCGATCCAAAGCTACTTTCTTTGGGTGCTTATGAATCTGTTTATGGGATGTTGGAGGAAGAGTCTGTCACATCGCTGGATGCCAAGACTCCGATTTTTCTCTATCAAAAAGATACGGATACTTATATCGCGCACGGTACCGTAGCGGACTGCCGTCCGGCAGGTCCCGGAGAGCCACCAAAGCTTCATATCAATATGGGAGATTACTACTATGTAGCAGGCTATCAGTATGTGGATCCGGTGAATATGCAGCCGTCGATTACCTATTATTATGTGGAAACATATAGCTTTGAGTACCATGTGGGAACCGGGCAATACAATTCGGCGGCAAAGTATCAGGCGATTATTAAGCCGGGGGAAGAACGTTATAGTCCGGCACCACCAAGTGATCCGACAAATCCGACGAAGAAATCCGATGCGAATTTCAAAAGCACCGGAGTGACCTATGAATATACACCAGACACCGGAAACTATAATTTTGAACAAAAAGCAGGAACGGATCTGCCGGTTGAGGTTCAAGTAGAGAGTTTTTATTACCAAGGCGGTTATACCAACCATGAGTGGTTTAAGCGATATATTTTGGATCTGGATCCGGCAGACTTGGATGCATTCAAGATGGAAGTGACGACGGTGAATCCCAATCAGCTGCACGAGAAAATGTATCGGATGGTAGATGGCAGAGAAGTCCTGCAAAGCTATGATCTGATCTATCTCTCCGGAAAATCGCGGACACCCGGAATCACTTATGGGGTGGAAAATGATAGCAGTGTGGCGGATGCGGATACCTTGCTTGGGGTGATTGCCAGAGAACGGGTGCCTTTGATTGTGGACTGGCAGAGCCTTTTTAGAACCGATGGTTCTTTGAATACAGGAGGAAGACTTGCCATGCTGGGGTTAATTGCCCTCCAGCCGGATCTGCCAAGTCTGGTGACCAATAGGAAGCTTTCTGTGGGTAAGCTTGATGAGACGACCTTGGATGATCTGTGGAATCACCGAGTGGGAAGTCGATATGAAAAAAACCATTTGGTGAATCAGAATGTGTATTGCTTTGACCGCAGTCATGGTGGGGATCTGGTTCAAAACAATCTGTGTGCCGCAATTACAGATCGGAATGTTGAGGAAGCGTTTCAAAGCGTAAAGGCTGTCCTTCATTCCGAGAACGCATACAGAGCCAATGTAGAGGGCAAAGAACTTCTGGATGAAACCATCTCCAAGGCGGCAGCGATCCGCCATATTTTGAATTACAAGTATGGCAGAAATACAACACCCAAGTCTGCATTGCGGATACTGGAAATCGAACCATGTGCAAGTTATAAGGTCAACGAAAAAGAGATTCTAACGGCGGAGAAGGTACTGGGATGGATGGGCATGGATCAGCCGACTGCAGAGCTTCGGAGGAATACCGTGATTGACCGCATGACTACTGCGGAATTCATTGGCAAAATCGATGACTTAAACGGAAAATACGACATGATTTATATCGGGATGAATACGGCATGGATGAACACGGATGCCAAGGGAGAGACCCAATACAATGATTCGAATATGAATGGTTTGGTGTATGCCAATGCAGGCGATGTCACGTTGGAACAGAGTATTTTATTGGGGCAGCTGTATCATGATTATGTCAATACCAATCCGACTACGGATTGGACATCGGAGCAGGTAAAGGCACTGGAAAGACGCTATCTCTTTCCGACCAGAGTGGGTGAGATCGGTGCATTGAGAACCCGGATGGTGGATGGGCAGCTCGTCTATCAAGAGGACCCCAGGCGAATGAAAATAAGAAATATTGGAGATGATGGAGAATACCGGACCTTGCCGGATACCGTTACTTATCCTAAGAACACCGGAATCTTCCGCTATCCGGGTAACGACATCACCAAGGAGGTGCGAGACAAACTCTTAAACTATGCCGATGCCGGATATCCGATCGTATTTGGGGATGGTTTTATGAGTGATACAACCTCCACCCCGATGGTAGTCAATGAGCATAAAATCGACAATTCCTCTTATCTTTATGAGTTTGCACAAACAGCCCTCAATCGGGCGAAGACGGCGAAACGTGAGAATCTGCTGACGGAAAATCAATTGACCGAGGAGGGGAGTCTGGGTGTAGATTTCAAAAAACGCGAGTTATTTGCGTTCTATATGAATATTGCAAAACCCAAACTGAATGTAGAAATGACAGGCGGTCATGTGGAAAGTGGTGCAGAGGAGCAATCGAAACTTTATTACTTAGATGCAGATCGGGGCGAATATTATCTTCGCTATCAGTTCTCCATTACAGATGAAGCCTCACTTTCCCCGGCAACGACCACTTATAACTGTAAACTCTATCTGGATATCAACGCAGATGGTCAGTTTGCGGATGCAAGAGGCAGTACGGAGGCGAATGCCAAGACGGAAGAATTGTCGGATGTTTTGATCCGCAAGGTCGATACGGATTCTAGGATGCTGCCGGATGAGTATGGCGCATATGAGTTGAGCGCCGGAGTTTCTTATCAATTAGAACGCATCGTCCCCAAAGGTTTTCACGGTGCACTGCCTTGGAAGCTGGAAATATTAAGAAATGATATGGGTCAAACCGGCATTGTAGCACAGCGTCATGCGCCAATCCGCGGTGCTGCGTCGGGCTATGCCTGTATCCGGGAGACAACTGAGAAGCCAAAGATTTTCGTATTGCAGATTTATCATACACAAGATGCCCATGAACCTACTTTTTATTTAGGGAGAGATCCAAAGCAGAAAACGGCGGCAACGGATGCGTTTTGGCAATATATTGAAGAAGCAAATCTGGAATTTGATATTGAAATTGAGGCATGTAATACAAAGGAATACGAGAAGAAATACCAAGCTGCCAAAGCAGATGTGCAAGACATGCTGGCGGAGAAGGATATGCTGATCATTGGTTTTGCGGATATGTTTTCAGAGATTGATAATCAAGATGGGGCGGTAGATGGGATTCTGGATTTTATTAAGACAGGAAAGAGTGTCTTATTTGCCCATGATACTACTTCTTTTGTCAATACACCGCCGGCACAAAGAGCCATGAATGATGTGTCCGGGCTTCTGGAAGAAACCGGAGGAGGTAACTGGGGTTATAATTTCAACATGAAAATTCGTGATATTGTCGGTATGGATCGTTATGGGATCTCCAATACAGAACTAAGCGGCCTACGAGATGGCAAAATTCTCAATTCGAAGGATCCA
>JAVXIV010000075.1:2851-8382 GCA_036785645.1 Hungatella sp. | reverse complement strand
AGGATGGTTTGCAGCCGGGTGGAATCTTATTCTTAAACGGCGATGATCCTCGTCTCAAAACTACAACTGCCCGATCCGGTTTTCAAACAATCTATTTTGGAACCGGTGAAAACAGTGATTACAGAGCGGTAGATATCCGCGTGGAAGATGGATATCCCGCGTTTACTGCGGTTCACCATGCAGAACGGATTCCGATGAAATTAAGCGTCATGGGTGCACACCAAGTACTGAATGCGATGGTTGCCCTTGCCGTGGCAGATACAAATGGTGTATCCATGCAAGCAGCAGCAGTGTATTTGGAAGCTTTTACCGGATTCCAAAACCGCCAGCAGATCTATGAGGATCAGGGCATGATCATCATTGACGATACCTATAATGCCAGTCCGGTTTCCATGAAAGCAGCCATTGATATTTTGATCGGTCAAAAAAAATCTACCCGCCGCATTGCGGTGCTGGCCGATATGAAGGAATTGGGCACGGAAACACGTCGGTTTCATTATGAAATCGGTACTTATTTTAAAAATCAACCGGTAGATATCGTAGTGACTCTGGGGGATTTAGCAAAAGAAATTGCCAGAGGGGTGAAAGAAGCTGCCCCCTCTATCTTGGTTTATCCATTTGAGGAAAAGCCACAACTGGAAACTTGGTTAAAGGAAGAATTAAAAGCGGGGGACTGTGTGCTGTTTAAAGGCTCCAACAGTATGAAGCTGGGAGAAGTGGTCGAACATGTACGCCAATATCATCATTGATATTTCCCATGAAAATGTAGACCGGATGTTTCAATATCGAATTCCGGCAGAACTGGATGGGCAGATTTTAGTCGGAATGCAGATTTTAGTTCCGTTTGGTTCCGGAAATCATGAACGGAAAGGTTATGTGGTGGAAATCACGCCAGAGCCGGAATATGATCTTGATAAAATCAAAGAAGTAGCTGGGATTGTAGTCGGAAGTATCTCGGCTAAGTCTCAGCTTATTCAGCTTGCGTGGTGGATGAAAGAATGTTATGGCTCTACCATGAATCAGGCACTGAAAACAGTATTGCCGGTGAAACAAAAGATCAAAAGCAAAGAGCAGATGAGTATCCGCTGTCTTTTAGAGGAGCCTGCACTTTTAAAAGCAATTCAGCTGGCGGAAAAGAAGAAATATAAAGCGAGAGAACGCTTGCTGCGGGCATTATCAGACACCCCGGTGCTACCCTATACCTTGGCGGTGAATCAGATGAATCTATCGGCTGCGACTTTAAAGCCATTGATTGAACAGGGACTTATTGCTTTAGATTCCAAAGAGGTCTATCGAAATCCCATCACTACCATGAAAAAAGAGCGTAATAGCCTCTGTCTTAACGAACAGCAGCAAGCGATTGTCACTGATTTTTGCAGTAGCTATGATGCGGGAAAAAGAGGCACTTCTTTAATCCACGGAATAACCGGAAGCGGAAAAACAGAAGTTTATATGGAAATCATTTCCCATGTTTTGGATCAGCAGAAACAGGTGATTGTCTTGATTCCGGAGATTGCATTGACCTATCAGACGGTCATGCGTTTTTATAAACGCTTTGGGGATATGGTTTCCATCATAAATTCCAGATTATCTGCAGGAGAGCGCTATGACCAATTTGAGCGGGCCCAAAAAGGTGAGATTCGGATTATGATCGGTCCTCGTTCCGCGCTCTTTACTCCCTTTTCAAATCTCGGTTTGATCATCATTGATGAAGAACATGAAACTGCATATAAAAGTGAAGTATCACCCAGATATCATGCGAGAGAAGTCGCCGTGGAGCGGGCGCGCCTGAATCAGGCCAGTGTGGTTCTGGGATCGGCAACTCCTTCTTTGGAAGCTTATACTAAAGCACTTTGCGGAGAATTCAAGCTCTACCAACTGACGGTACGTGCCAAAGCAAACAGCCAACTGGCTAAAGTTGAAGTGGTGGATCTGCGCGAAGAGCTGCGTGACGGCAATAAATCGATCTTCAGTAAAACATTACAGAGCTTGATGAACGATCGACTGGAAAAAGGGGAGCAGATGATGCTTTTCATCAATCGAAGAGGTTATGCCAATTTTGTATCCTGCCGTTCCTGTGGAGAAGCCATCAAATGTCCACACTGCGATGTGACCTTGACACTCCACTATGACAATCGCCTGGTCTGTCATTATTGCGGGCATCATATTGCCATGCCAAAGATCTGCCCGAGCTGTGGCTCGCCCTACATTGCCACCTTTGGAGTAGGTACACAGAAACTAGAAGAGATGACCCGGAAACTCTTTCCGGAGGCCAGAATCCTTCGCATGGATTCGGATACGACTTCCAAAAAAGGTGGACATGAAGCCATCCTGTCCGCATTTGCCACGGGGGAAGCGGATATTTTGATTGGAACCCAGATGATTGTAAAAGGCCATGACTTTCCAAAAGTGACACTGGTCGGAGTCATGGCGGCAGATTTATCGCTCTATTCTTCGGATTACCGCTGTGGGGAACGGACTTTTCAGTTACTCACACAGGCAGCGGGACGAGCCGGACGAGATAACGAGCCGGGGAATGTCGTAATCCAGACCTACAATCCGGAACATTACAGCATTCGCTGTGCCGCCAATCAAGATTATGAAACCTTTTATCAGCAGGAGATGAATTATCGCCGGATACTGCGTTATCCACCGGTGTGCCGGCTTTTATCCATTCAGTTTGCTTCTAAATCTCAGGAGACCTTAAATCTTGGAATGAACCAGTTATTTGCTTGGGTTTCCGGGGACGCTGACCGAGATCACATACAGATCATTGGTCCGACAGAAGCTTCTATTTATAAAATTAATGATATCTACAGAAAGATTTTATACTTGAAACAAGAAAATTATGATATACTAATAAGAATCAAAAATAAAGTTGAAAAATTGGCAGCTGAAGCATCGTGGTATCCTGCCGTGATGATTCAGTACGATTTTTCATAAGAATCAAAGGATAGGAGAGATTAGAATTATGGCAGTAAGGAAGGTTCGAACCATCGGAGATGACATTTTATATAAACCATGCAAACCGGTGCAGCAAATTACCCCGAGAATTCAGGAATTGATTGAAGATATGTTTGAAACTATGTATGAGAGCAATGGTGTCGGTCTGGCAGCCTCCCAAGTCGGTGTTTTAAAGCAAATTGTGGTGATTGATATCGAAGATGGCAATCAATACGTTTTGATCAATCCGAAGATTATAGCAGAAGAAGGAACACAGACCGGAGCAGAAGGATGCTTAAGTGTACCCGGAAAATCAGGTACGGTCACCCGACCCCAGAAAGTAAAAATAAAAGCTTTTGATGAACATATGAAAGAATTTGAACTGGTGGGGGAAGATCTCTTGGCAAGAGCAATCTGTCATGAATGTGGGCATTTAAAAGGTGAACTATTTGTATCCTTAGTAGAAGGTGATTTGATGGATACCGAACCGAATGAGGAAGATGAGGAGATCTAATGCGCATTGTTTTTATGGGAACACCCGATTTTTCGGTACCTGCCCTCAACGCATTGACAGAGGCAGGGCATGAGGTAATTGCAGTTGTGACGCAGCCGGATAAGCCAAAAGGGCGGGGAAAAGCAGTACAGATGACTCCGGTAAAAGAGCGTGCCACAGCACTTGGAATTCCGGTTTACCAACCGCTAAAAGCACGGGAGGAATCCTTTGTTTCGCTTCTTCGGGACTTGGCTCCGGATGCGATTGTTGTGATCGCATTTGGACAGATTTTGCCAAAAACTATTTTAGATATTCCGAAATTTGGCTGTATCAATATTCATGCATCCCTATTGCCGCGGTATCGGGGAGCGGCACCGTTACAGTGGGTCGTTCTGGAGGGAGAATCAGAAACCGGAATTACCACTATGAAGATGGAAGTGGGGATGGATACCGGCGATATGTTAGAGAAGATCAAGATTCCACTGACCTCTGGGGAAACGTATGGTAGTATTCATGATAAACTCTGTGTTTTAGGCGGTGATTTAATTGTAACCACTTTAAAGAAGATAGAGTCGAACACAATTGTTCCCATTCCGCAGCAAGAAGAAGCGGCTACCTATACCAAGAAGATTACCAAAGCCATGGGAGATATTGATTGGTCACTGGATGCAACTGTTATTGAGCGGCTGATCCGTGGATTAAACCCATGGCCCAGTGCCTATACCTCTTGGAATGGCAAAACCATGAAGCTTTGGGCAGCGGATGTATGGGAGATGGATTATCCCGGAATCTGCGGAGAAGTCGTTTTAGTGGATTCCGAACATCTTCTGGTGAAAACCGGAAAAGGTACCTTAGCACTTCGAGAACTTCAATTAGAAGGCAAAAAGCGAATGGAGTTGGATGCATTTTTACGGGGTTATCAGATTACAAAAGGGACTGTATTTGAAAGGAGAGAATCATAATGGGATACGGATATGGATATGGGTTGGATCCAACCATCATTTTAGTGTTAATCGGGGCATTGTTATCTATGGTTGCCTCAGGCAAGGTGCAAAGTACCTTTCAAAAATATGCGAAAGTACGCAGTATGTCCGGAATGACCGGGGCAGAAGCGGCCAAGAAGCTGTTGAATTCTCAAGGGATTTTTGATGTCACGGTACAGAAAGTATCCGGTCAGTTGACGGATCATTATGATCCCAGAAATAAAACCTTGAATTTGTCGGAATCGGTATATCAGGCTACTTCCGTAGCGGCGATCGGTGTGGCGGCACATGAGTGCGGTCATGCCATTCAGGATCATGTAGGTTATATTCCCTTAAAACTGCGGTCTTCTTTTGTTCCGGTTGCCAATTTGGGGAGTCGCTTGTCTTGGCCACTGATTCTAATCGGTCTGCTCCTTAGTGCCGGCCCTTTTATTGAAATTGGAATTTGGATGTTTGTTCTGGCGGTTTTGTTCCAATTAATTACCTTACCGGTGGAATTTAATGCTTCCGGCCGCGCCGTGGCACTGCTTGATCAAACCGGGATTTTAGCCGGACAGGAAGTCGACCAGACCAAAAAAGTGTTGGGTGCAGCTGCCCTGACCTATGTAGCAGCCGCCGCAGGTTCCATCCTCCAGCTTCTGCGTCTTGTGATTTTATTTGGAGGAAGAAGAGACCGTGACTAAATCCGCAGATGGAAGAGAACTGGTACTGGATATCCTCTTGGAGATTATAGAAAAAGACGGTTACAGTCATGTCGTGCTTCATCAGGCATTAAGTAAATATCAATATTTAGATAAATCGGAACGGGCATTTATCTCGCGTGTAACGACCGGAACCTTGGAGTATCTGATTCAGATTGACTATATTCTCAATCAATATTCCAAGATCAAGGTGCATAAGATGAAACCCCTGATTCGCAATCTGATGCGCATGTCGGTATATCAGATCCTCTATATGGATCGGATTCCTGATTCTGCGGTATGCAACGAAGCGGTAAAACTGGCAGAAAAGCGAAAATTCCAAGGTTTAAAAGGGTTTGTCAATGGTGTCCTACGTGCGATTGTCCGAGAAAAAGACACGATTTCGTTTCCCACTGATTCCATCCGTTACTC
>JAVXIV010000075.1:0-2751 GCA_036785645.1 Hungatella sp. | reverse complement strand
CGATTGTCCGAGAAAAAGACACGATTTCGTTTCCCACTGATTCCATCCGTTACTCAGTTCCACAGTGGCTTCTGGATCTCTGGGGTGCGTCTTATGAAGAAGCGCTCCTACATAAGATCCTACAGTCTTTTCTGGAAAAGAGCCGACTCACCGTGCGCTGCAACTTAGAAAAAGCCGATGCAGATTTGATCCGCACCAGTTTAGAGAATCAAGGTGTTACCGTGATCCAATCCGATTATGCAGAAGCGATGTTCTATCTGGAAGATTTTGACTATTTGGATTCTTTAGAAGCATTTCAAAAAGGGTGGATTCAAGTGCAGGATTTAAGTTCCGCTTTTGTCGGAACCATTGCTGCACCCAAAGCCGGAGATCAGGTGATTGATGTCTGTGGTGCTCCCGGAGGCAAGAGCCTTCACCTTGCAGATTTACTAAAGGGTACCGGGCACGTAGAAGTGCGTGATCTGACGGAGTATAAGATTCATTTGATTCAGGATAATATAGACCGAACCGGATTTACCAATATCGAAGCCAAGATGCAGGATGCTTTGGAACTCGATCCCGCCTCTATCGAACAGGCAGACATCGTGCTTGCAGATCTTCCCTGCTCCGGACTGGGCATTATTGGGAAAAAGCCGGACATCAAACACAAGATGACTCCGGAAAAACTGATCGAGCTGGCCGATTTACAACGACGCATCCTTACGGTGGTGCAACAATATGTAAAACCCGGTGGGGTTTTGATTTATAGTACTTGCACCATTGACCGTCAAGAAAATCAGGATAATGCTGCATGGTTTTTACAGCAATTTCCGTTTGATCCAATCAATATAGAAGGAAGATTAGGAGAGAAGCTGAAGGAAGAATCAATGAAGGATGGATGGATTCAGTTTTTACCGGGAATTCACCCTTGTGATGGATTTTTCATTGCAGCATTTCAGAAGAAATGATGATAGAAAAAAAAGATATAAAATCCTTGAACTTAGAAGAGCTGACCGCTGAATTACGGATTTTTGGTGCACCCGCTTTTCGTGCAAAGCAGATTTATGAATGGATTCATGTAAAACTGGCGGAAAGTTTTGATGAGATGACAAATCTCTCCAAGGATTTTCGCGCAGCCTTAGAACATACTTATACGTTGGTGACGCTGCGAGCCGTGGAAGTGAAGATTTCACAAATTGACGGAACCAGGAAATATCTGTTCCAATTAGAAGACGGGCATATCATTGAAAGTGTTTTGATGAAATACCAACATGGGAATTCCGTGTGCATCTCTTCGCAGGTAGGATGCCGCATGGGGTGCCGTTTTTGTGCGTCTACGCTGGATGGTCTCGCACGAAATCTGCTGCCTTCAGAGATGCTGGATCAGGTCTACCGGATTCAGCACGATACGGGAGAGCGGGTATCCCATGTGGTGGTTATGGGATCCGGAGAACCACTGGATAATTACGAGAACCTCATTCGCTTCATTCGCCTTTTGACAGGAGCAGGTGGATTAAATATCAGCCAGAGAAATATCACAGTATCTACCTGCGGCATTGTACCAAAGATCCGCCAATTGGCGGACGAAAATCTACAGATCACCTTAGCCATATCGCTCCATGCGCCCAATGATGAAGTCCGCAAGACCCTGATGCCAATTGCCAATCGCTATGCACTTACGGATGTACTCTCAGCTTGTCATGAATATTTTGTAAAAACAGGAAGAAGGCTGACTTTTGAATACAGCCTTGTGAGCGGAGTCAACGACAATCTTTTGGAAGCCGGGGCGCTTGTTGCTTTGATCAAAAATCAGCAAGGTCATGTCAATCTGATTCCGGTAAATCCGATCAAAGAACGCAATTATGTGCAATCGGATCGCAAATCCATTGCTGCATTTCAGAATCTGCTTGAAAAAAGTGGAATTAATGTTACGATAAGAAGAGAAATGGGTCGGGATATCAACGGAGCCTGCGGTCAGCTTCGGCAGAGCTTCATGGAAGATGAGAGGGAGGAATAAATAGATGCAATCTTATGCACGCACTGATATTGGAAAGCTTCGAGCGCATAATCAGGACTATATCTATTCTTCATCTGATGCGATAGGCACACTGAAAAACCTGTTTGTAGTTGCCGATGGGATGGGCGGACATAAAGCGGGAGACTATGCATCGCGCTTTGCGGTGGAGGAATTAGCTTTTTATGTAGAGCATTCTGCTACCTCACCGGTGATTCCGATGTTGAAAAAAGGAATTGAAGGAGTAAACCGCAGACTTTACAGCCGATCACTCAATTCCGAAGATCTGTCCGGTATGGGCACTACTTTGGTGATTGCTACGGTAGAAGATGCCACACTTTATGTGGCCAATGTTGGAGACAGCCGACTCTATCTTTTTCGGGATCAGGCGCTGATCCAAATAACCAGAGATCATTCCTATGTAGAAGAAATGGTATCTTTAGGAAAACTAGAGCGAAACAGCAAAGAGTACTTGGAGAAGAAGAATATCATCACTCGAGCCATCGGCGCCGATACCAATGTGGATATTGACTTTTTTGATCTTGTTTTACAGGAACAAGATTTGATTTTGCTCTGTTCGGATGGCTTAACCAATATGCTAGATGACTATGAGATGACACAAATATTGCTGCAGAAGGGCACGTTGGAAGAAAAAACAGAACAGCTGATTCAGAATGCCAATCAAAACGGAGGCAGAGATAATATTTCGGTTATCCTGATAGAACCTCGGGTGAGTGAGGTGATTCCATGCTAAGACC
>JAVXIV010000074.1:0-8529 GCA_036785645.1 Hungatella sp. | reverse complement strand
GGCATTCAAGAATACGTAAAAGCTATGGTCGAGAAGCTCCATCTGTACACAAGCTTCTTCCGGATCCATAGGTTTAATTGCAAATTTCTTGGTTTTGACAATCTCTATTTCGTCATCGGAATCATAATCTTCATTCATAAAAAGTTCCGAGAAAGACTGCGCAGACTGCTTCTTGTCGATCAGCTTGTTTTTGTACTTCTTGATCTGGCGTTCGATAATCTCTTCTACTAAATCTATGGAGACATACATATCGCTGCTTGCTTCTTCGGCACGAATGATGCTTCCTTTTACCGGGATCGTAACTTCGATCTTCTGCTTGTCCTTCTGGACACTAAGGGTGACAATTACTTCTGTCTCGGGAGCAAAGTAACGATCTAGTTTGCCGATCTTGTCATGAATGGCATCTCGTAGACCCGGGGTTACTTCAATGTTTCTTCCTGTAATGGTACAACGCATAAGTCATCAACTCCTTCTTTTGAGATGTTTTCAGTATACCACATGTATTCGAAATATTCAATGAAGAAGAATGGAATATTTTGACAACTTGTCTAAAAAAATTATAAAATCCACCTACTTAATACTTGTATTTTTTTGTCGAAATTTGAAAGTTTATTAGAACTGTACAAAAATAAAAAAAAATCTGAAAGGAGCAGAGGCAAGGAAAATGGATAAAAATAATGTGGATAATGTGGATAACTTGGTGCATAAGTGGTTTGCCTATGAAAAGGGAACAAAAATCATGTGGATAAAACGAAAGAATAGAAGAGGACAACTTGGTGGATACTGTGGATAAGTAGAAAATCGAACGTAATTTTTGTGCAATGTGTTGGGTTTACCATAAGCGTAAATGTTATGTAACTAAAAAGATTAATTTTTTGTGAACAAAAATAGAATGAGTTGTATAAAGCCGCAGTTGGTGTTACAATAGTTGAGATTGTACCATAAAATAGTTTCATTATAGGAGTGTGACTCATGAATCTCATTGAGAAGATGTTCGGAACTCATAGCGAACGAGAACTAAAATTGATATATCCAATTATAGATAAGATAGAAGCATTGCGTCCGGAGACCATGGCTTTGTCGGATGCGCAGCTGCGGGATAAGACCGGAATCTTTAAAGAAAGATTGGCAGCCGGAGAGACTTTGGATGATATTTTACCGGAGGCATTTGCGGCAGTTCGCGAAGCGGCCAGAAGAACCTTGAAGATGGAGCATTATCCGGTGCAGTTGGTTGGCGGGATGGTACTGCATCAAGGGCGTATTGCCGAGATGAAGACCGGTGAAGGAAAGACTTTGGTTTCTACGGCTCCGGCTTATCTGAATGCATTAACCGGGAAGGGTGTTCATATCGTAACCGTCAATGACTATTTAGCCAAGCGTGATGCGGAGTGGATGGGTCAGGTTCATGAATTCTTGGGCTTGACGGTCGGTGTGGTTTTAAATTCTATGACACCGGATGAAAGAAGAGTTGCTTATGCCTGCGATATTACTTATGTGACCAACAATGAACTGGGATTTGATTATCTGAGAGACAATATGTCGATCTACAAAGAACAGACCGTTTTGCGAGAATTGGATTATGCAATTATTGATGAGGTGGATTCCGTTTTGATTGATGAAGCCAGAACCCCGCTGATCATCTCCGGTCAGAGTGGGAAGTCCACCAAGCTGTATGAGATCTGTGATATGCTGGCGCATCAGTTGGTGAAGGGAGAAGCTTCCGGAGAATTTACCAAGATGAATGCACTGATGGGTGAAGACATCGTGGAGACCGGAGATTTTATTGTCAATGAAAAAGACAAGGTTGCAAACCTGACCGAAGATGGTGTGAAAAAGGTAGAGGAATTCTTCCATATTGAGAACTTGGCAGATCCGGAGAATTTAGAGATTCAACACAACATCATACTGGCATTGCGCGCCAATAATCTGATGTTCCGCGACAAGGACTATGTAGTAAAAGACGATGAGGTTTTGATTGTAGACGAATTTACCGGTCGTATCATGCCGGGACGACGCTATTCCGATGGACTTCATCAGGCAATCGAGGCCAAGGAGCATGTCAATGTAAGACGCGAAAGCAAGACCTTGGCTACGATTACCTTCCAGAACTTTTTTAATAAGTTCCGCAAGAAATCCGGTATGACCGGTACTGCTTTGACGGAAGAAAAAGAATTTCGGACGACCTACGGTATGGATGCGATTGAGATACCGACCAATCGTCCTATCGCGCGTGAAGATCAGAATGACGCGGTATATAAGACGAAGAAAGAGAAGTTTCATGCAGTCGTGGAAGAAGTAGAGCGTGCCTATGAGAAAGGACAACCGGTTTTGGTAGGTACCATTACCATTGAAACTTCCGAGATGCTAAGTCGGATGCTGACCAAACGCGGAGTGCCTCACAAAGTCTTGAATGCTAAATTCCATGAGTTGGAAGCTGAGATCGTAGCAGATGCAGGTATTCATAAAGCCATTACTATCGCGACCAATATGGCCGGTCGTGGTACCGATATTAAGTTAGATGAGGCTGCGAAAGCTTGCGGAGGCTTAAAGATCATCGGAACCGAGCGCCATGAGTCCAGACGTATTGACAATCAGCTGCGCGGTCGTTCCGGTCGTCAGGGAGACCCCGGTGAATCCAGATTCTATATCTCTTTGGAAGATGATTTGATGAGATTGTTTGGATCGGAGAAGTTGATGGATATGTTCAATACTCTGGGGGTTCCGGAAAATGAACAGATCGAGCACAAGATGTTATCCAATGCAATTGAAAAAGCACAGAAGAAGATTGAGAGCAACAACTACGGGATTCGTGAGAATTTGTTGAAATATGATGAAGTGATGAACGAGCAGCGCGAGGTGATCTACGCAGAACGCCGCAAAGTTTTGGATGGCGATAACATGAGAGATGTTATCCTAAAGATGGTCACCGATATTGTAGAGAATGCTGTGGATATTGCCATTCCGGATGAGCAGACGGCGGAAAACTGGGATCTAAAAGAACTGAATACGTTACTGCTTCCCATCATTCCGCTGCGTCCGATTATGCTGGCAGATGATCAGATGAACTGGAAGAAGAATGAATTAAAGCATCTTCTGAAAGAAGAAGCAATCAAGTTATATGAAGCAAAAGAAGTGGAGTTCCCGGATTCCGAACAGATTCGTGAGATCGAGCGTGTTATTTTACTGAAAGTCATTGACAACAAATGGATGTCTCATATTGATGATATGGAACAGCTGCGCCAGGGGATCGGTCTTCAGGCATATGGTCAGAGAGATCCGCTGGTAGAATACAAGATGAGCGGTTATGAGATGTTTGATGGCATGACGGCTGCAATCCGAGAAGATACGGTGCGCATTCTATTCCACATTCGCGTAGAGCAAAAAGTGGAGCGGGAACCGGCGGCGAAAGTAACCGGTACCAATAAAGACGAGAGTCTTGCGAAAATGCCACTCAGAAAAGCAGAGAATAAGATCTATCCCAATGATCCATGTCCTTGCGGAAGCGGTAAGAAATACAAACAGTGCTGTGGACGTTTGAAATAGTCCACAGTTAGAAATTCATGATAATCGAAAGAGGGTGACACAGTGGTAGAGTTAGACCAGTTTAAATATACATTATCTACGTTTCAAAAACCATTAGTGGAAGTGAGGGATTCACTTTGACTTAGATAACAAGTTAAGGAGAATCGATGAATTGGATAAGTCCATGGAGGAACCGAGCTTCTGGGAAGATCCGGAGCAGTCTACGAAGATTGTGAAGGAGACAAAGAATCTAAAGGATACTGTGGCGGATTATCAAAAATTAGAGGAGCAATTTGAAGAAATTGGTCTTCTAATTGAGATGGGTTATGAGGAGAACGATCCGGAAGTGATTCCCGAGATTCAGGAATTGATGGGAGAATTTCAGGAAAAATTGGAAACTCTGCGGATTACAACCTTGTTATCAGGAGAGTTTGATCATAATAATGTAATTCTTAAGTTAAATGCAGGTGCGGGCGGAACCGAATCCTGTGATTGGTGTAGTATGCTGTACCGGATGTATTGCCGCTGGGCAGACAAAAAAGGATATTCCACGGAGGTTTTAGACTATTTGGACGGTGAAGAAGCCGGCATTAAATCGGTCACCATTCAGATCAATGGGGAAAATGCTTATGGGTATCTCAAGTCGGAGCATGGAGTTCACCGTCTGGTACGGATTTCTCCGTTTAATGCAGCCGGAAAGCGTCAGACTTCGTTTGTTTCCTGCGATGTGATGCCGGAGATTGAAGAAGATCTGGATGTGGAGATTGATGCCGATGATATTCGAATTGATACCTATCGTTCCAGTGGAGCCGGCGGACAACATATCAACAAGACTTCTTCTGCAATTCGTATCACGCATATTCCCACCGGAGTGGTGGTACAGTGTCAAAATGAGCGTTCTCAGTTTCAGAATAAAGATAAGGCGATGCAGATGTTAAAGTCGAAGCTCTTTGTCTTAAAGAAACAGGAGAATGCGGCCAACCTATCGGATATTCGCGGGGATGTGGCGGAGATTGGCTGGGGAAATCAGATCCGTTCTTATGTGCTGCAGCCCTATACGATGGTGAAGGATCACCGCACCAACGAAGAAAGTGGCAATGTCTCTGCGGTGCTCGACGGAGCTTTGGATGAATTTATCAGCGCTTACCTAAAGTGGATCAGTTTGAATGAGGAGACCGTTCGTGGAAGATAAGAGCAAGTATTTTGTAGTGAAGAAAAAAGCAGTACCGGAGGTACTGCTGCGAGTGGTAGAGGCGAAGAAACTGTTGGAATCCGAACGTGTGATCACTGTGCAGGAAGCTACCGAACAGGTGGGGATCAGCCGCAGCTCTTTCTATAAGTACAAAGATGATATTTTTCCCTTTTATGATAATGCAAAAGGAAAGACGGTGACCTTTGTGACACAGATGGATGATAAACAAGGGGTACTCTCGGATCTTTTACATATAGTAGCGGTTTACAAAGCGAATATTCTGACCATTCATCAAAGCATTCCGGTCAATGGAGTGGCAACCCTGACTTTGAGTGTTGAGGTGCGTGCAACAACCGGTGATGTTTCCGAGATGGTGGTGGAGATTGAAGAAATGGCGGGAATTCATTCTGTAAAAATATTAGCCAGGGAGTAAGATGAGATGATGAATGTAGCAATCATGGGTTTTGGTACCATCGGTTCCGGAGTGTGTGAGGTCCTAGAGACCAATCGAACCATTATTACCGCCAATGTGGGCGAAGAGATCTCTGTGAAGTACATTTTGGATCTAAGGGATTTTGCAGGAACTCCGATTGCGGATAAAATTGTACATGATTTTTCGATCATAGAAGAGGATTCGCAGGTAGCCCTGGTTGTTGAGACGATGGGGGGCTTAAATCCGGCTTATCCTTTTGTAAAAGCTTGTCTGGAAGCGGGGAAACATGTGGTGACTTCCAATAAAGCACTGGTAGCAGCACATGGAACCGAGCTGTTGGCCATTGCCAGAAAAAGACAGGTCAACTTTTTGTTTGAAGCTAGCGTGGGTGGCGGAATTCCGATTATTCGCCCGCTCTATCAATGCCTCATGGGTGAGAAGATCGAAGAGATCACCGGGATTTTAAACGGAACCACCAATTATATTTTATCCAAGATGGATAAAGAGGGAGCCTCTTTTAACGGAGCCCTAAAGGAAGCGCAGGATTTAGGATATGCAGAGCGCAACCCGGAAGCAGATGTGGAAGGATATGACACATGCAGAAAGATTGCGATTCTGACGGCGATGGCTACCGGTAAAGAAGTAAACTATGAAGATATTTATACAGAAGGAATCACGAAGATTACCGATATCGATTTTAAGTATGCAGATAAGATGGGAACCTCGATCAAGTTATTTGGTTCCAGTCATATGGAGGGCAACCGAGTATATGCGTGGGTAGCACCTCTGATGATCGGAAAAGATCATCCCCTGTATTCGGTGAATGATGTATATAACGGCATTCTGGTTCGGGGTAATATGTTAGGAACTACCATGTACTACGGAAGCGGAGCGGGCAAGCTTCCCACTGCCAGTGCCGTGGTTGCGGATATCATCGAAGCAGTCAAGCATAAAGAAGTCAACATCCCGCTTGGATGGAGCGAGGAACGATTGACCATTGCGAAAATGGAACATTCGGTGCACCGTTATTTTGTCCGAATATCCGGTCGTTGCGATCCGGAAAAAACAGAGGTCAAAGCTTCCTTTGGCACGGTTAAAACGATTGTATTAGAAGGGCTGAACGAGTATGCCATTGTGACAGAAGCGATGGAAGAGGCACAGTTTCACTTGGCTGCCACAACTCTGGAAGCAGAATTAAATAAACATTATCAAGGGATTCTACAAAGAATCCGTGTGGAGTTATAAGTGAGAAAAGACAGCGATAGAGGAGATAAAAACCATGCTGGTTGTAAAGAAATTTGGCGGAAGTTCTGTAGCAGATAAAGATAAGATCTTTTGCGTTGCAAAACGCTGCATGGAAGATTATGAACAGGGTTATGATGTGGTGATGGTCTTGTCTGCTATGGGAAAAACTACAGATGGGTTGATTGCAAAGGCAGTGGAGATCAATCCACATCCGCCCAAGCGTGAGCTTGATATGCTTCTTACGACCGGAGAGCAGGTCTCAGTTGCGCTGATGGCGATGGCTTTTCATGTGCTGGGGATTCCTGCGGTTTCACTCAATGCCCCGCAGGTTGCCATGCACACTTCTTCTGCTTATGGCAATGCAAAGCTAAAACGCATTGATACGGATCGGCTGCGCCATGAGTTGGATGCCAGACGGATTGTGATCATTACCGGATTTCAGGGAATCAATAAGTACGATGATATGACGACGCTGGGACGTGGCGGTTCGGATACCACGGCAGTGGCTCTGGCAGCGGCTCTTCATGCGGATCGCTGTGAGATCTACACGGATGTGGAAGGTGTTTATACCGCGGATCCGAGAATTGTACCCAATGCCAGAAAACTTTCCGAAGTATCTTATGACGAGATGCTTGAGTTCGCCTCTTTGGGTGCCAAGGTATTGCATAGCCGCTCCGTTGAGATGGCCAAGAAGTACGGAGTGCAGTTGATTGTGCGTTCTAGTTTGACCAGAGCAGAGGGAACAATCATAAAGGAGGAGACAAAGGTGGAACGAATGTTGGTCAGCGGTGTGGCAGCAGATAAAAATGTAGCTCGAATCTCAGTGCTGGGTGTAAAGAATGAACCGGGTGTTGCATTTAAGATCTTCAATCTCTTAGCGAAGAATGCGATGAATGTGGATATTATCATTCAATCCATTGGACGGGAAGACACCAAGGATATCTCATTTACCGTGGCTAAGACGGATCTTTTGGATGTATTGAATCTGTTGGAAGAACATAAAGAATCCTTGACGGCGCAGGCACTTGCATCGGAGGAAGGTGTAGCCAAGCTCTCAATCATTGGAGCCGGTATGTGCAGCAATCCGGGTGTGGCATCCAAGATGTTTGAGGCTTTATATAGTGCCAATGTCAACATTAAGATGATTGCAACGTCGGAGATTCGCATTACCGTGTTGATTGATGAGGCGGATGTAAACCGTGCCATGAGAGCGGTTCATGATGCCTTTGATTTGGCGGATTAGAGATGATGGAGCTTGTTTATGCGACACTGAAGTTATTTGGACAGGGAATTCCCTGTCTGTTTCAACTGATTACCGGTCTTTATTGCCCGGGATGCGGGGGAACCAGAGCTGTTCGCTATCTACTGCATGGGCAGCTGCAAAAAAGCATTCAGTATCATCCTTTGGTTCTTTATATGGCACTTGTAGCGCTACTGGAAGGAGGGAGCTGGGCGCTCGCAAAGATCTGCGGGAATCCCAAGCTGTATATCCGGCATTATGAGGTGGCAACTTATATTGGAATCGTCATCATCGTGTTCAACTTTTTTTGGAAAAATTATATGCTGGTGGTCAGAGGAATTGATCTGCTACCATAAAATGCCGCAGGCCATGGAGTGATCCACAACTTGCGGCATTTTGCATAAGAGTTTATTGAATGGGCAGAGCATTCTGATACTGCTGCATAATATTGTTGATATCATGAAACATCGGGGCATAATTGGGATCCGACATCATCCCCATGACGATCACGAAGTAGATGGCCAGTAAAATGCTGATGACGATAGAGAGAATGGACATCACCAAACCGGCAATGGCAAATCCGCTGAGCGGTTGTCCGGTACCTCGTTTGGAAAAGATGGCGAGTAAAATTCCTACAACACCAAGAAAAAACTGTAAGGGCGGAAGGCAGCAGGCCAAGAGACCGAGGATACTGACGATCATGGAACCCAGAGCGAGACCATTGAGTTCTTTGCGGGGAGAGACCGGTGTAGGCTCCGGGTTTGGATTGGGTTCGATATTGCCGTTATCATATCCATTATTGTAATTTTCCATAAATTTTCCTCCGTTGATTATTCTGTATGATTGTAGCACGAAAATAAATTATTGTCTAGACGTAGGGGGTGTTTGGCTATATAA
>JAVXIV010000073.1:4705-8602 GCA_036785645.1 Hungatella sp. | reverse complement strand
GTGATGGATTATTTGGCGTGCGGTCATCCGGATGTTTCTTACCACGGAGTCAAAGCCTGGTGCCCGGAATTTGAGAACTTCCGCAGGCAATTGGGGATCATGTATTGTGGGGAATACGGTCGCAAAGCCGATGGCAGCGCAGACGATTATTTCTTTGTTGCCTATAATATGCACTGGGAACCCCATGAGTTTGCACTGCCCAATCTGCCAAGGACCAGACGATGGCATCTGGCCATCGATACGGATCGCAAGGAAGAAAACGGGATCTACGCTCCCGGTACCGAACCGCTGTTGGCGGAACAAAAGCAGTGTGTGATTCCGGAGCGGACGATCGTGGTATTTATCGGGAAGACGGTGCTTAAGACTCCGGATATCGAAAAATCCCAAAGAATACAAGATCGGCAGCAAAAGTAGGCATGAAACTCCTTTTCTGATTCATAAACTTGATAGGAAGAGAGAGGTGTCCAAGATGAATGCATGGTATCAATTATCGAAAGAGGAAACGCTGCGGTGTTTGGATACGGGACTGGATGGTCTGTCGTCGGATCAGGCGCAGAATCGTTTGAACCAATACGGAACCAATACCTTGACCGAAACAGGACGAAAGAAAGCCTGGCAGATCTTCTTGGCGCAGTTTCAGGATCTCTTGGTGATCATTTTGGTGGCGGCAGCTCTGGTTTCGATGGTCTCCGATCAGGTGGAAAGTACGATTGTGATCTTTGCGGTGATTCTTTTAAATGCAATACTTGGAACCGTACAGCATCAAAAAGCACAAAAATCGCTGGATAGTCTGAAAGCATTATCTTCCCCATCTGCCAAAGTACTGCGGGATGGCGAGACCATCGAAATCGATTCGACCGAAGTGGTACCGGGAGATATTCTCTTTCTGGAAACCGGCGATTTGGTGGTTGCAGATGGACGAATTCTGGAAAATTATGCCTTGCAGACCGACGAGAGTTCTCTGACCGGAGAATCCGTACATGTGGAGAAAAAAGAAACGCAAATTTTTCATGCTTCAACCGTGTTGGCGGACCGATCCAATATGATTTTTTCCGGATCGCTTGTCACGGCGGGCAGAGTGGTGGCGGTGGTGACCGAAACCGGAATGCAGACCGAAATCGGTAAAATTGCGGCGCTGATGAATCAGACGGAAAGTGTAGGAACTCCGTTACAAGTTAGCTTGGATCAGTTTAGTGGACGCTTGGCACTGGCGATTATGGGGATCTGTGCTTTTGTCTTTGGCTTGAGTTTGTATCGCAAAATGCCGCTCTTGGATTCTCTGATGTTTGCGGTAGCATTGGCGGTGGCTGCGATTCCGGAGGCACTTGGTTCGATTGTGACGATTGTGCAGGCGATGGGTACGCAGAAGATGGCAAAAGAACATGCCATTATCAAAGACTTGAAAGCGGTTGAGAGTTTGGGCTGTGTTTCGGTGATTTGTTCGGATAAGACCGGAACGCTGACGCAGAATCGCATGGGTGTCAGCCAACTCTATTTGGATCATCAAGGGATCCATCCAGAGCAATTGACTCTGCATAATCCGGTGCATCAATATCTGCTCTATGGAGCGGTATTAGTCAATGATGCCGTGATGCGCGCAGAGAAAAAAATCGGCGATCCTACCGAATTTGCACTTTTGGCGATGGCAGCAGGTGCCGGAATCGAAGAAGAAAGCTGCAGGAGCCGGATGCCACGCTATGGAGAGCTTCCCTTTGATTCTGCGCGGAAACGCATGAGTACGGTGCACTGCATTGCCGGCAAGCAGCTCATGCTGACCAAAGGGGCACCGGATGTACTCTTGGAGCGCAGCACACAGATCCTCCTTTATGGCGGAGTTCGAGAGATGCGGTCGCAGGATTATCAAAAAATTCAAGAACAAAATCTGAGATTTTCGGAACAGGGTCTGCGAGTTTTGGCTTTTGTATATCGCGAGATGGTGGCGGGAGAAGTGGTTACACCAAAGTCAGAATGTGGCTATATCTGGATTGGGATGACGGCTATGATGGATCCGCCCCGTCCGGAATCCAGAGCGGCGGTCTTGGGAGCCAGACGAGCGGGCATTCGAACGGTGATGATTACGGGAGATCACAAGGTGACTGCCACCTCTGTCGCAGAGAAGATCGGGGTGATGGAGCCGGATGACCGGGCGGTAACCGGGGCCGAACTGGATGAAATGAGTGAGTCGGAATTATCTCATAGACTGCCGGAAATCTCCGTCTATGCCCGAGTTTCTCCGGAACACAAGATTCGAATCGTACAGGCATGGCAGGCATGTGGAGCGATTGTTGCGATGACCGGAGATGGGGTCAACGATGCGCCTGCTTTAAAGAAGGCGGATATCGGAATTGCCATGGGCATCACCGGTACGGAAGTATCCAAAGATGCGGCCTCTATGATTCTGGCAGATGATAATTTTGCAACGATTTTAAAAGCAGTGGCCAATGGAAGAAATGTATATCGCAACATCAAAAATGCGATTCGTTTTCTGCTGTCCGGCAATATAGCAGGAATTTTCTGTGTACTTTATACGTCCTTCCTCGCACTTCCGGTTCCATTTGCTCCGGTACATCTTCTCTTTATCAATCTGCTCACCGATTCCCTGCCTGCGATTGCAATCGGGATGGAACCTGCGGAAGAGAGTTTGCTGGAGCATCCGCCACGAGATCCAAGAGAAGGGATTCTGACACCACCTTTTCTATGTTCCATTGTGCTGCAGGGAGTTTTGATTGCGATCTGCACGATGTTGGCTTATCACACGGGTCTTTCCACCGGAGGTGCCGGAACGGCCAGTACCATGGCATTTACTACGCTGACCTTGGCGAGACTTTTGCATGGTTTCAATTGCCGAAGCGAACAATCCATCGTCACGCTGGGGATGGGGAGCAACTTGTGGACGGTGATGGCATTTGAAGCCGGAGTCATCTTGTTGGCAGCTGTTTTGTTTGTACCCGGATTGCAGATTTTATTTGCGGTGGCAGATTTATCGTTGAGACAGCTGGGTGCAATTCTGATTTTTGCGGCAGTTCCGACGATGATCATCCAAGCCGTGAAAACAATGCGGGAAAGCTTTACATAAGCTGTGGTTTTGTTGTATGATAGGAAACAGTAGGATGAATCAGGAAAAAGGCAGAAGACGGGAGAGCATGATGAAGATATTGACCTATGAAGTGGATCATAAGGAGAAGGTGGGAATTCTAAGCCGCGATGGAGAGTGGGTCTATTCCCTGCAAGCCATCGGGATGGATTATGCAACCATGCAGGAAGCGATAGAGGGAATCAGTGAGTCGGAGATCCAGTTGTTAGAACACTCGGCAAAACTCGATCCCTATTCGTTAAGTGGATCGGCAAAGCTAGAAGAGGTAAAGATCTTGGCGCCGATTCTCTACCCACGGCAGGATATCATCTGTTTGGGTCTCAACTATATGGAACATGCCAAGGAGTCAGCCGAGTATGCCCGGGAAACATTTGGCGGAGAGCACCCCGATGCGGTCTATTTCTCCAAGCGTGTCAATCGCACGGTTTCCAATGGCGAGGGAATTCCCGCCCATGCAGATCTTGTGGATAGCTTAGACTATGAGGTGGAACTGGCGGTCATTATTGGCAAGGATGCCAGCCATGTATCTCCGGAAGATGCCAGAAGTTATGTGTTTGGCTATACTATCATGAACGATGTGAGTGCCAGAACGATTCAAAGAAAGCATCAGCAATGGTATTTTGGCAAAAGCTTGGATGGATTTGTGCCCATGGGACCTTATATCGTTACCGCGGATACTCTGCCTTATCCACCCAAATTGAAGATTCAGTCAAGAGTCAATGGGGAACTTCGCCAAGACAGCAATACCGAATCCTTAATTTTTGGGATTGACCATGTCATCAGTGAATTGTCCCGGGGGATGA
>JAVXIV010000073.1:0-4695 GCA_036785645.1 Hungatella sp. | reverse complement strand
AACTCCGGCCGGAGTAGGGATGGGGTTTGATCCACCGAAGTTTTTGCAGGTGGGAGACATCGTGGAATGTACGATTGAAGGAATTGGAAGTATTGTGAATCCGATTGTTTGATGTGAAAAAGACCGATTCGGCGATCCTAAACGATCACCGAGCCGGTCTCTTTTGTATAGTTGGAAAGTGTTTCTATGGATAAAGAAAAAAGAGGTTTAATAATTTACAGCTTGACGCTCAAAATATGCTTTGGGATGCGCACAGGTTGGGCAGATCTCAGGTGCTTCCAATCCTTCGTGGATATAACCGCAGTTGCGGCACTTCCAACCCAGAGGAGCATCTCCTTTGAAGGTCGCATCTGCTTTTAAGTGAGCCAGCAGCTGCAGGTAGCGTTTCTCGTGAGAAGCTTCTACGATGGCAACATGTTCAAACTTAATCGCTAACTCGTCAAATCCTTCTTCATGAGCTTCGCGAGCCATACGGGCATACATATCGCTCCACTCATAATTCTCGCCATTGGCGGCATCTTCTAAATTCTCTGCCGGAGTTCCGATTCCGTGGAATTCCTTGAACCACATCTTGGCATGTTCCTTCTCTTGATCTGCAGTCTCTAGATATAAAGCAGCCATCTGCTCGTATCCGGCTTTCTTGGCTACGGATGCATAGTAGGTGTATTTGTTTCTGGCCTGTGATTCACCGGCAAATGCGTCTTTTAAATTTTGTTCTGTTTTTGTGCCTTCATATTTTGACATGTTATCTTCCTCCTGATTATGATCTTTAAGCGAAATATCTCTTGAGTAAACCTTCAAACGCTTTGCCGTGACGAGCTTCATCTTTGGCCATCTCATGAACAGTATCATGGATTGCGTCTAAATCAGCAGCTTTGGCACGTTTTGCAAGATCAAATTTACCTGCAGTTGCACCGTTCTCAGCATCAACTCTGAGTTCCAAATTCTTCTTGGTGCTGTCCGTTACACATTCGCCAAGTAATTCTGCAAATTTTGCTGCATGCTCTGCTTCTTCGTGAGCGGCTTTTTCATAGTACATACCAATTTCAGGATATCCTTCGCGGTGCGCAACTCTTGCCATAGCCAAATACATACCAACCTCAGTACACTCACCCTCGAAGTTTGCTCTTAAATCCTTCATGATATCTTCACTGGAACCCTGTGCCACACCCACTACATGCTCGGTTGCCCATAAAACTTCGCCGGACTGCTCTTTAAACTTGGATGCCGGTGCCTTACAGATCGGACAGAACTCCGGTGGTGTATCTCCCTCGTGAACATAACCGCATACAGTACAAACCCATTTTTTCATAACTTATTTCTCCTTTTCTTTATTATAATTTAGTATAAGCATATTTTATAATTTTAGCAATCGATAATGATAATGATTACTAATATCAATTTAGCACAACTTGTTGTGATTGTCAAGAGCTAATGCAGCTTTTTTCCCAAACAATCGGAACAAGTACCATAAAAATAAGTGATGTGGCTGTCGATCTGTCCGTGACAATACGCTTGTGCTGCCTGATTCATGGCTTCTAAGGTAGCCATAGGTAGGTCGGTAACTTCTCCGCAGCGTTGGCAGATAAAATGATAATGTGGATTGATGTCGGCATCGAAGCGGTCGGCTCCTTCCCCACAACTCAACTTTCGAATTTCACCCAACTCTACGAGTAGATTGAGATTGCGATAAACTGTTGCCAGACTGATGTTTGGAAACTCCTCACGAATACTTGTATATAGGGTATCTGCCGTGGGATGATCATGGCGGTTCATCAAACAGGTTTTGATAGATTCTCTTTGTCTACTATATTTCAGTGTTTTCATGAAATCTCCTTAATATAATAACAATAACTGTTACTATTTCATGATAACATGGCAAGATGGGATTGTCAAATGTATTTCAAGATTAAATCGTTTCTTTTACAATGCGGATGAATTCTTTGGTGGCTCTGGACATATAATGACCTTTGTGGTACCCGATTGCCAGAATCCCATGTGCTTTGGGGTAGGATAACGAATAGAAATTCATGCCTTTGAATTTATCAAAAAAAACGGTCGGTGATTCCTGATGAGAGATAAACATCTTGGGGTAGAAGGTAATGCCCATCCCTTGCGCAGCCAGTGCCATGACGGTTTCGATATTTTCCGTCTCCAACACGATATTCGGAGTGATCTGCGCTTCCGATAGAATCTCATCGGCGATGGTGCGCACACGGTTGCCCAGATTCAGCAGTAGAAATGGGCAGTCTTTCAGTAGAGCAAGATCCATATGGTCGGATAAGGTTTTCTTAATCTGCGTCAATTGACCGGAGAATGCCTTCTCTAGGATGGAATCGGAGACTACAAGCAGAACTTCTTCTTCGCAAATGGGTACGGTTTCGATATGATCTACCCGAAAGGGAAGCATCCCGATGATCAGATCCACATCTCCGTGCAGTAGGCAGGTATCCAGCTCCGAAGAATTTCCTTCTTTCAGATGCAGCTGAATATTGGGGAAACGTTCCTTATAGAGCGGAAGAATTTCAGGAAGAAGCTTGCGTCCCCTAGTATGCGAGACACCGATGGTCAGCTGCCCCTTGGAGAAATCCTTGATATCGGAAAGTTCATGATAGGTTTCTTCCCGCAGATCGAGCATCTGTCTGGCATGCTGCTGCAAAACCTGTCCTGCGTAGGTCAGGGTCAGCGGGGTGGTGCGGTGAAATAAAGCAATATCAAATTCCTTCTCCAGATTCGAAATGTGGTTGCTGAGGGATTGCTGGGAGATATATAAACGCTTGGCAGCCTTTGTAAAATTCAGCTCTTCCGCAGCCACTAAAAAGTATTCTAAATTCAAAAAGTTTATCATCGGCAGGCTCCTTTATGATCTTATCATTAATATAGCATACTTTAAAAAAGAAAACTAGAAAAATGCCAGAAATATAGTATAATGGAGATAGGGCATTTAGCTTACTAAGAAAGGGGAATCAGAATGAACGAAGAAATGAATCTGGAAACAAATCAGGAAACGATGGCTGATTATGCTGCTGAGTTGGAGGAATCCTTTAAGGCATTTGATGAGAACCGCAAGAAAACCTATGTAGAAGAGGAAGATCCAAGTGCAGAGACCTGGCAGGAGCTGCGCCAGATGCAAGAAGACAAGACCATTGCAAAAGTGAAGATCAAGGAGATTGTGAAGGGCGGAGCCATCGCATACCTGTTGGAGATGAAAGCATTTATTCCGGCATCTCAGCTATCCTTTGAATATATCGAGAAGCTGGAGGAGTGGATTGGCAAGTCTTTGGAGGTGCGCGTGATGACGGCAGACCCAGAGAACAAGCGTCTGGTACTTTCTGCCAAAGAGGTATTAAAGGAGCGGCGCGAGGAAGAAAAAAACAAAAAGATGGAAGAATACAAAGCAGGTGCAGTCGTAGAGGGCACGGTCGACAGTCTGCAGCCCTATGGTGCATTTGTCAAGCTAGATGGGGGTGTATCGGGTCTTCTTCACATCTCGCAGATCAGCAATCAGAGAATTAAACACCCGGGCGTGGTGTTGAAAGAGGGGCAGCAGGTGACCGTCAAGATCCTTTCCATCACAGACGGCAAGATCAGTCTCAGCATGAAAGCACTGGAACCGGAAGAAGCAGCAGAGGAATCTCATTTTGAATATCAGGAAGATACGGAGATTGCTACCGGTTTGGGAAATCTGCTGAAAGGATTGAAATTTTAGCGAAATTTAAGGAGGGATAGAAACAATGATGAATATCCCCAGAACGTACGATCAGATAGACCAGTGGACATCACTCATGTTTCTCTATAGTTCTGCATTGAAAGAGATCAATGTCAAGATTGAGATCTTGAACAATGAATTTGTCCATATTTACAATTACAATCCGATTGAACATGTGAAGTCACGCCTCAAGACACCGGAGAGCATCGTCAAGAAACTGAAACGCTACGATTATGAAGTGACGATGGAGAACATGACGGAGAAACTCAGCGATATCGCCGGGATTCGGGTTATTTGTTCTTTTACCTCCGATATCTATCAGATTGCCGACATGCTCTCTAGGCAAAGCGATGTGACGGTTCTATATGTAAAGGACTATATTAAAAACCCCAAACCAAACGGATACAAGAGCTATCATATGGTAGTGACGATACCGATCTACCTGTCGGATGGTCCGGTAGAGACGAAGGTGGAGATCCAGATCCGCACGGTTGCGATGGATTTTTGGGCGAGCTTGGAGCATAAGATTTATTATAAATTCGAGGGCAATGCCCCCGCCTATTTGCAGCAGGAATTAAAGGCCTGCGCCGATGTGGTGGATATGCTGGATGCCAAGATGTATTCCTTAAATGGAGCAATCTTAGAATTAAGCCAGAAGGAAAACCGCGAAAAAGAAAGAAAGCAACCCGGGCCGTTGGAAGAACAGACATAAGGAAGGATACAGGCACAGATGAGAACCATGGTGAAAGAAACCTATCAGATGTTGAAACTCAACTTAAAAAATGTTCTTATATTCGAACTGTTTTATCGTCTGATCACAGGCTCCATCTACCTTCAGCTTCTGAATTACGGTATCCGGTTTTCTTTAAAGATGGCCGGCTATAGCTATCTGACCTTGGGAAACCTGGGAGCTTTTTTGCTGAAACCTCGGACGATTTTGACAATTTTTTTTCTGGCTCTGATCGGACTGCTGATCATGCTGGTGG
>JAVXIV010000072.1:0-8873 GCA_036785645.1 Hungatella sp. | reverse complement strand
AGGGGTTCTGACGGTAGAGAATCCCTATGTTGCAGAAGTAAAACTCAAACGCCTGCGCAAATATATGCCGGTAGCCAGAAGCCATATTGAGGGCAATGCCGAAGCTTATGTGCATTGGACAACGGGAGTTCAGTTTGAACCGGTATTTCGCTTGGGAGACAATATGATGGAAAGCTTCTCCAGACTGGAGCGGGTGGAGCGGCTCTGTAAGAAGCTTCCGGGTTTGGACTGCGGTTCCTGTGGAGCACCTACCTGCAAGGCACTGGCCGAAGATATCGTACGCGGAGAGGCCGGTGAGAAAGACTGCATTTATAATTTGCGGGACAATTTACATAAATTATCCAAGGAAGTCTCGGTTTTGGCAGAAAATCTGGCAGATGGTGAGAAGAACGGAGAAGAGACACTGAATATTTTAAAAGAATATATCCAGAGGATTTCAGAGGAGATGACGCTGTTAGACAGCAAGGTGCGTGAGGAATAGGAGGTAGGTATGACAATCAAAGAACTGGCAGAGAGTGGAAAATTCCGGGTGATCAATTTAGGTGCAGATTTAGATCGGCCGATTACGAAACCATTTTGCTGTGATCTGCTGAGTATCGCTATGGGGAAAGCGCCGGCCGGCAGTGCCTGGGTAACCGTGATGGGCAATATGAACACACTGGCGGTAGCCGCCTTGGCTGACGTTTCCTGTGTGGTGATGGCGGAAGGGGCAGAGCTGGATGAAGTGGCAACTAAAAAAGCCGGAGAACAGGAGATCACTGTGCTCGCTGTGGAAGAACCGATTTTTGAAGCAGCACAGATGATTGATCGGATGCTTCATGGCTGACTTGTATTATGATCTGCACATTCATTCCTGCTTATCCCCGTGCGGAGATGATGACATGACTCCTGCCAATCTCGTGGGCATGGCTGCGGTAAAGGGGTTGGATGTCATTGCAGTGACGGATCATAATTCTTGTAAGAATTGCCCGGCGGTTTTGGCTGCGGCGGAAGAATATGGGATTTTAGCAGTACCCGGCATGGAGATCTGCACCTCGGAAGAGGTACATGCAGTCTGTTTGTTTCCGGATTTGAACTCTGCGATGGCATTTGATGCCTACGTATATGAACGGCTGATGCCATTTCCCAATGATGAGAATATATTTGGAAAGCAGCAGATCTATGACACTTCGGATCGGATCTGTGCAACGATTCCATATCTACTGATCAATGCGACTGAGATTTCGTTCGAGGGACTTTGGGAGCTGGTACGCAGCTATAATGGGGTGATGTTTCCGGCGCATATTGAAAAATCCACCAATAGTCTGATCTCGAATCTGGGATTTATTCCTCCGGACAGCAAGTTTCGGACGGCAGAAGTCAAAGATCTTAAGCAGCTTCATGCACTGCGAAGAGAGCATCCGTATCTGGAAGGCTGCAGAATCATCAGCGATTCCGATGCGCATTATCTCGAAGATATCAAAGAACCGGAACTGACGTTACATACAGCCGGGCGGACGGCGCAGGATGTCATTGATGCACTGCTTTTTCCGGAGATTTCGGGATAACCACAATGCAATACAAGAAGGGAATCAGTTTCGAAAGTAGTTCAAAGCAGAGAATGCTGTAATTTTGTTTGCGGTGTCTGCCCGATGAGGAGGGAAGTCCCATCAGAATAGCCCTCTTCCCGGTCTGCGAGTTTTGCGATCAGAGTTTGTCTTAATTCGTGGATGCGTGTTTGCATCCGCGGATTTTGGATCAGATCGTGAAGCTCATGCGGATCTTTGGCAAGATCAAAGTATTGTTCTTGTCCGGTTTGGGAATACCAGATATATTTATCATGATTGGTTACTATATAATGATTGGAGTGCATGCCCAGAGCATGCTCGCCATGAAGCCATGTCCTCTCTGCATGTGTCACATCCTGCAGGGAGGGCATCATGCTATTGCCATCTACCTCAGGAGGAATGGGCGCACCTGCAATATCGAGCAGTGTCGGCATGATATCCCGCAATTCCACGAGGCTGTGGCATACCTGTCCGGGAAGTGCACCGGTCAGATTCCGGGGTCCGGAGATGATCATAGGAATATGGCAGCTTCCTTCATAAGGACGTGACTTCCGAAACAGATGATGGTCACAGAGTTCTTCTCCGTGATCGGAGGTAAAGAGAAAAATAGTATTGTCCATCAGCTGATGTTCCACCAGAGCCTGAATCAGCCGTCCGATTTGATGATCTAAATGTGTGATACAGGCATAGTAACCGATCTGCGCTTGACGCATCAGTTCCGGATCGATCGGACCGGTAGCCGAGTCATAGATTCTTCCGAATTTCTTTAATTCTTCGTGATCTTCCCAATCGCCGATTGCCGGTGGGGTCAAAACTTTATCCCGATACAAGTCGAAATAGCAAGACGGTGCATCAAAGGGTGGATGCGGTCTGAGATAAGAAGCCATCAAAAAGAACGGCTTGTCGGTATCGCGCCGTCTTAGAAAATCAATGGATCTGCCGGTCACCCAATTGGTGGGATGACAGGATTCCTCATAAATCCAAGGACGTGATATCCAGGAATTGCATTCCATGCCGCTATCGGTAACATCGGCGTCGATTCCTTTTTCTTGTTTTAGCCAGTAGAAATAATCATCCGCGACCTTTTGAGATTCATAATAAGGGGTATTGGGATAACGGTAAGCATGTAAATATCCATCATGCAGATCAATATGCTGAAATCCCATGAGGTGGCGCAAGGGGTGTACGTGCATCTTTCCCACACATTGTGTGTAATATCCGGAATTGGATAATTCACCTGCCAATGTATGAGGATAGTTCCAGTCCACCAAGTCTTCATAGCCAACGCGCCCATGATGTTCTTGGGAAAGACCGGTATGTATGGCAGCTCTGGCCGGAACGCAGCTTGGGCATGCCGAATAAGCGTGATCAAACAAAGTGCCTTTGGCGGCAAGAGAGTCGAGATACGGAGTTTTGACATCCGGATGTCCGGCAATTCCCAGACAGTCTCCGCGCAGTTGATCTGTCATAATCATGACGATATTGGGTCGTTTCATATAAATCCCTCCTGTGATATGTTATGCTTTTGTAAGATTGTCGGCATTGGTTTTGCGATATTCGTTGGGTGTCATCGCAGTACTTTTTCTAAAAACCTGAGAAAAGTAGGACTGTGACGAAAATCCAATGGAAGAAGCAATCTGTGAAATGGAATAATTGGTAGAAACCAGCAATTCTTTGCTGACCTCCAAACGTTTCGAATTTAAGTAATTGATGGGGGAAAGACCGGTATATTTTGCAAAGGCATGCACTAAATAGTATTTGTTCATATGGGTCATCTCAGATAGGGTGTCCAATGTGATCAATTCTGCATAGTTGGCATCCAAATAGCGCTTGATCTGTCCGCATTCCTTGGTCATCTTGACCGAACTGATGGGTGCCGGAACAAATTTCTGCAGCCTCATAATCTGAATCAACAATACATCCAGCAGATATTGGCAGACCAAATGACAGCCGTTTTGTTCTTCCTGTACTTCTTTTACAATGAGCTTGAGCAAATATAACATCTCAGCTTTCTGGCTGTAGTTATAGATGACGCGTCCTCTGGAATTCTCCTGCTCCAGAAAGGTGATTCCCTCAATGCCCAGTACGATGTATTCCAGCGGATTGGAGTCATAGGACTGCTCGGTATGCTCGGTATGAGGGGGGACAATCATCAAATCACTGGCACCGATCGGATAGGTCTCTTCATCTAAATAAAAGGTGCCTTTGCCGCTGACCACATAGAAGAGCTCGGCAAAATTGTGCGTATGGGGAATACTGTTCCAATCGCCTTGGTATTTGGACATGGAAATATAGAGAAGCTTTGCATTCACTTTTTGAAATTCTTGCGTTTTTATCTGATAGCGATTACTGCTCATGTTGACCAACCCTCATACTTTTATGGATAAATTATATATGAAAAAACAGATTTTGTAAAGATAAATATACCATATGACGGAAAAAGCAATATATATAAAAAATGTGGCAAGAATTGGATAGCGTATTGGAAAAAAAACACTTATAATGATCCTATCAAATAAAACAGCAGTTAGATTTTATTCGGGAGGAAAGATGATGAAATTAAAGAAAATCGCAGCATTGACTTGTGCAGCAGCTATGGTAGCGGGCACAGTAGCCGGATGTTCCGGCAGCAAGACGGCAGAGACGACCGCAGCACCTGCAGCACCCGCAGCAACAGAAGCAGCCAAGGAAGCACCTAAGGCAGAGACAACCGCAGCACCTGCAGCAGAAGCCAAGGGTCTGGAAGGAACGTTGAAGGTTGCAGCATTTGATGGTGGTTATGGCACAGAGATGTGGAAAGAAGTAACTGACAAATTCATGGCGAACAATCCCGGCGTTAAGATCGAATTAACAGCTGAGAAGAACCTGGAAGAAGTCATCAGCCCCTTGATGAAGGCAGGAGATTATCCGGATATTGTGTATTTGGCAACCGGACGTGAACTGGCACTTCCTGAGACCTTGATTAAAGATAATGCAATCATGGACATTACCGATGTACTTTCCATGACGGTACCCGGTGAAAAAGTCACGGTGGGCGAGAAGATCGTTCCCGGATTTACCGATACCTTGGTCACCAACCCTTACAATGATGGAAAGACTTACTTAGCACCGATGTTCTACAGTCCTTGTGGTCTGTGGTATGATGCAGGATTATTTGAAACCAAAGGCTGGGAAGTTCCAACGACTTGGGATCAGATGTGGGCACTTGCGGATACTGCAAAAGCAGATGGCATCTCCTTATTTACCTATCCGGTAGCCGGATATTATGATGCATTTATGTTCGGTCTTTTAACCGAGATCGGCGGAGCAGACTTCTATAACAAAGCCATGAATTACACCGATGGTATTTGGGAAACACCGGAAGCGACTCAGGCATTTGAACTAGTAGGCAAATTAGCACAGTATATGGAGCCAACTACCGTAGGCAATGCCAACAAAGATAACTTTAAGAAGAATCAGCAGTTGGTATTGGATGACAAAGCACTGTTCATGCCCAATGGCAACTGGATTATGACCGAGATGAAAGATGCTCCCAGAGCAGATGGCTTTAAGTGGGGATTTATGGCATTACCGGCTATGAAGGATGGCGGAGACAGATGTTCCTTTACCTTCTTTGAGCAGATGTGGATCCCACAGCAGGCTGAGAATCCGGAATTGGCAAAAGCATTTTTAGCTTATATGTATTCCGATGAAGCAGCACAGATCTTTGCAAAAGCAAGTGCAATTCAGCCAATCGAAGGCGTTAGCAAATTTATTACAGATCCGGAAAGCAAGCTGGTATACAGCATTTATGACGGCGGAGCAAAAGCTTCTATGGGTGGATTTGCCGCAACGGATGCAGTAGAAGGCGTCAATATGAAGGATACGTTATTATTCACCATTGATAGTATTGTAACCGGTGACAAAACGGTAGCCGAGTGGCAGACCGCAGTCGAAGCAGTCAGTGATCAGTTAAGAGGCGCTTTAAAGTAAAGATTAAGGCATATTGACAGGTAGATGATCGGAGGGCTGCCGCAAAATACAAGGAAATCTTATCTGTATTTTGCGGCGGTCCTTTTTTGAAAGAAAAAGAGGAGGTTATCTCGTTGAAAAAACAAAGTAAAAAGAATTTGTTTATCTTGATCTGCACGGCACCGGCTACCCTGCTGATGTTTATCTTTATGATCATTCCGACGTTCAACGTATTCCGGATGTCCATGTACAAATGGGGCGGTTTCTCGGCAGATAAGACATTTGTGGGCTTTAAGAATTTTATGATCTTGGCAAAAGATCAAAAATTCTTGCGCGCTATGCAAAATTCGATTCTGATCATTGTGATCGTGACCCTGGTGACGCTGGCGCTTGCCATCCTGTTTGCGTATATATTGACACGCGAGAAATTAAAAGGGCAGGGCTTTTTCCGCACTATTTTCTATATTCCCAACATTTTATCCATCGTAGTCGTGGCTGCAATCTTCTCCGCTGTCTACGATCAAAGAGATGGATTGCTGAACTCTTTTATTTACATATTTAGACCGGTCGGAGAGAATGGAGAGGGCTTGATCGCTTGGCTCGGCAATCAAAAACTGGTTGTATGGGCACTGATTATCGCACTCGTTTGGCAGGCGATTGGCTATTATATGGTCATGTATATGGCAAGTATGGCGGGAGTACCGGAAAGCATCTATGAGTCTGCGGCGCTAGAGGGCGCAGGCAAAGTGCGGCAGTTCTTCTCCATGACGCTTCCTCTGATTTGGAATAATATCCGAAGTACGCTGACCTTCTTCATCATCAGTACGATCAATTTGAGCTTTCAGTTGGTAAAAGCCATGACCGGAGGCGGTCCGGATGGAGCTTCTGATGTATTTTTGAACTATATGTACGATCAGGCATATACCAATTCCTCATATGGATATGGTATGGCAATCGGAGTGGTCATCTTTCTCTTCTCCTTTGCACTGTCGGCAATTGTCAATTCGGTAACCAAACGTGAAACGATGGAATTTTAGAAGGAGGCAGAAGAATGAATAAAAAGCAGGCCGGTATTTCTGCCAAAATTGGGAGAATTCTCACCTATCTGGGTTTGATCTTTTTGGCAATTTGTATTGCAGTTCCGGTACTTTGGGTGTTTATGGCATCCTTTAAGGAAAACTCGGAATTTTATGGTCAGAGTCCTTGGACTTTGCCCAAGGGACTTTATTTCCAGAACTTTATTGATGCATTCCAGAAAGCCAATATGGGCAGCTATATGGTCAATTCCGTGATTGTGACGGTGTTGGCTCTGGGATTTCTGTTGGTTATTGCACTTCCGGCCGCCTATGTGCTGGCCAGATATCGTTTTAAAGGGAGCAAGTTCCTCAATGTCCTCTTTATGGCGGGATTGTTTATCAATGTAAACTATATTGTAGTTCCGATTTTCTTGATGTTTGTAGATGGAGATACTTTTTTAAGATCCTTGGGAGCAAGTGCATTTTTCCTCAATAACCGTGTGATTTTGGCTTTGGTTTATGCATCAACCCATCTTCCGTTTACGATCTACCTGCTGTCCGGTTTCTTTGCTACGATACCAAAGGACTATGAGGAAGCAGCTTTTGTGGATGGAAGCGGATATTTTAATACGATGATTCGGATCATGATGCCTATGGCAAAACCCAGTATCATTACCATTATCTTATTTAACTTCCTGGCATTTTGGAATGAATACATCCTTTCCATGACCCTGATGACCAAGGATAAATTCAAGACACTTCCGGTAGGATTGATGAATTTAAACAGTGCGCAGAAAGCGGCGGCGAATTACGGACAATTGTATGCGGGACTTGTGATCGTGATGCTTCCGACTCTGATTCTCTATATGCTGGTTCAAAAGAAGCTGACCGAGGGCATGAGCCTGGGCGGATTGAAAGGATAGGAGACCAATATGAATAAAACGATGGCATTGATTTTAAAGCTTGTCACAGCAGTACTGTGCGTAGTTCTGATCATATGGGGTCAGAGAACGACGGGATATATTTATTTAGCAGCACAATTAGTAGGACTTTCGGGACTTTTAGGACTTTTATATCTATATAATAAGGCATATCGTTAGGAGGCATGAGAACATGGAGATAAGAGGAAGACTAACTTTACCAACCGATGTGGATATGGTAAAGGAAACATTGGAATTAAAAGAGCGATTAGGTGCGGATGCACTTCGGGACTGCGATGGCACCAATATGCCGGAAGCCTTGCTAAATCAAGGCGCGAAGGTGTATTCAACCTACTATACAACCCGCAAAGATAATGCATGGGCGATGGAAAATCCGGATGAAGTTCAACAGGAATATCTAATCAGTGATCGGGTTACGGCCAAGGGGACGAGCCTGAGCATCGAACTCATGCATGGTTTTCACACGGAACAGTTGAAAGTCAATACGTTGGATGATCCCAAACGCTGGTGGGAGGTAATCGACCGAACTACCGGTGAAGTGGTTCCGCCGGAGCATTGGTTTTATGAGGAAAGCAAGGGAGCGGTCACCATGGAAACGGTTCCCTATCATCAGTATACGGTTAGCTTCCTGGCATTTCTGATTTGGGATCCGGTGCATATGTATAATTTCATCACCAATGACTGGAAAGACGAAGAACATCAGATGACCTTTGATGTACGTCAACCCAAAACGCAAGTGTTTGTAAAAGAAAAATTAAAACGCTGGTGTGAGGAGAACCCCAATGTCAATGTGGTGCGTTTTACGACGTTCTTCCATCAGTTCACGCTGACCTTTGATGATCAGAAACGTGAGAAATATGTAGAATGGTTTGGCTACAGTGCCAGTGTCAGTCCTTATATCTTGAAGCAGTTTGAACAATGGGCGGGGTATCCGTTCCGCGCAGAATACATTGTGGATCAGGGATATCACAATTCCTGCTTCCGTGTACCCTCCAAGGAGTTTCGTGACTATATTGAATTTCAGCAGATTGAGGTCAGTAAACTGGCCAAGGAACTGGTGGATATCGTCCATAGCTATGGCAAAGAGGCGATGATGTTTCTGGGAGATCACTGGATCGGAACCGAACCATTTGGTAAATATTTTGCCAATATTGGTCTGGATTCGGTCGTTGGATCAGTAGGAGATGGCGTGACGATGCGCATGATCTCCGATATCAAAGGTGTTAAGTACACAGAAGGCCGTCTATTGCCTTACTTCTTCCCCGATGTATTCAAAGAAGGCGGAGATCCGATCGGAGAAGCCCAAGACAACTGGATGAAAGCCAGAAGAGCGATTCTTCGTTCCCCGCTGGATCGTATTGGCTATGGCGGTTATCTAAAGCTGGCGGCGGAATGGCCCGGATTTATCGATCAGATTG
>JAVXIV010000071.1:0-8892 GCA_036785645.1 Hungatella sp. | reverse complement strand
CCATCGACAGATCGAGCTGATCGACACTTGGCTTTCCTCTGGACATATCCAGTTTTAAATCTTTCCCCTGAAATTCACGGTACTGTGCTGATAGCTGCTTTCTCATCTCGAGCAGTTCTTCTTTTGTCATCTCTGCAAATGGTCTCATCTTACTCTTCTTCCTCCTCATAGGATCTCCTCATTCTGTTCATAAATCCCAAACCGCCTCGGAATCAAATTACATATTCCGAGGCGGGAGTTATTCTAATATTCCGGCGGTGTCTACTCTTATGAAGATTTCGAACCGTTTCCCGCGAATTGTGATTATGATAGCATAATCATTTTCGCTTTGCAAGAACTATTTATTGCATTTTTTTCGATTTTTTATAATATCGGAATTTTCCTTGACCCAGAATCAAAAATTAGGTAAACTATTGCAAAGAAATGTTTGCCGGTTTGCCTGCAGAAGATCTGGGAGGATTCTCATATGTCTTTATTGGAATTATTAATCATCGCCATAGGGTTGTCCATGGACGCATTTGCCGTATCCATCTGTAAAGGTCTGTCTATGAAGCATATGAATATATGGCATGCCATCGTTGTGGGGCTCTACTTTGGTGGATTTCAGGGACTGATGCCTCTGCTTGGTTATCTGCTTGGCTCGCAGTTTCAAGAAACCATTACCTCATTTGACCACTGGATTGCCTTTGCCTTACTCTGCATCATCGGTGCCAATATGATTCGGGAAGCCATGAATCCGGAATCAGAGTCCTGCGATGCTTCCATCGCCCCCAAAGCCATGCTGATACTGGCAATTGCCACGAGTATTGACGCTTTGGCAATCGGAGTCAGTTTTGCTTTTCTACAGGTATCCATCATACCTGCCGTGTCTTTTATCGGTGTAACCACCTTCTTGCTCTCCATAGTCGGAGTTAAGGTTGGTACCGTATTTGGCTGCAGATATAAATCAAAAGCAGAATTTTTCGGCGGACTCATTCTGGTACTTATGGGCATCAAGATCCTCATCGAGCATCTATTCTTCTAAAAACCGTAAGCCTTTTGTAATTTCAATTCTACAGATTTCCTGTTATACTGGAATTACCAAAATATTAGGAGGTCTATATGAGAAAATTATACAAGTCACTGCTGTCCGGTATCTGTTTGGCAGCCATGCTTACAGGAGGAACGATGAGTGCACATGCCGGTTTATTAAGTAAACGTTTAGAACCGGTTCGGATTCATGGTCCGATCACCAAGACAGAAGATCATGCCCTGACCATCAACAACGCATCACAAGACTCTTACACCGGGGAGATCCGCATCAATATTTCAGATCACACACGTATTTTAGATGCCGTCACCGGTTATCCGGTCGCCTATGAAGATCTAAGAGATCATGAAACTGCCTACATCTATGTCGGAGCTGCCATGACCCTAAGCCTTCCGCCTATGGCCAATGCTTCTATGGTATTATGCAATATTCCCGCAGACTACCGTGTCCCGGAATACCTAAAAGTAGAAACCCTGACACTCAATTCTGATGGTCTGTCCGGTTCCATCACCGCCACCAACGGAACTACTTACACCATTCCGGTGGGCACACAGATCCTTCCCTACCTGACCAGAAATATCGTCACAATTCAAGATCTGGTCAAAGGAAAGACTTGTTTGCTTTGGTCCGACAGCCGCAATCAAGCCTCCAAGATCGTCATCTTTGCAGATGATTCTGCAAACCCGGATGGCACACCGTCTTTACAAACCGGCTGGGTACAAAAAGATCAGCAGTGGTATTACTATGATGCACAGGGTTCCCTTTTCACCGGATGGCTGCAGGACAACGGAAACTGGTACTATTTAGATCCGGCTAGTGCAGCTATGAAAACCGGTTTTCTTACCTTGGAAGGCAAAACCTATTATCTACAGGAAGATGGAAAGATGCTGACTCGTGCCAAGACCTTCACTCCGGACGAAAAGGGTGTACTGCATGAAACAGCTCTTATAAGGTAACTTTCATAAAGTTTTTCTTGCCGCGTTTTACAACCATGCCTATACCGTCAAAATCATCGGCGGTATAGGTTTTCTTTAAATCTTTGACCGGCTCACCATCTACGGAAACACCGCCTTGTTCCACGTTGCGCCTAGCCTCTGCACGCGATGGTGCCAAGCCGGATTTCAATAGTACCGCCAAAATATCAATCACACCATCGGTAAAATCATCGGCAGTCAGGCGGTAAGATGGCATATTTTCCAAGCTTCCCGCACCACTAAACAGGGCTCTGGATGCCTCTTGCGCCATCCCTGCGTCTTCTTTGCTATGAACCAGTGTCGTGAGTTCCATCGCCAAGATCTCTTTTGCCTCGTTCAGCTGACTGCCCTCCCAAGCATCCATCTCATCAATCTGTTCAATGGGTAAGAAAGTCAGCATGCGCAGACATTTTAAAACATCGCCATCGGCAATATTTCTCCAGTACTGATAGAACTCAAAAGGTGTCGTCTTTTCCGGATCCAGCCAAACCGCTCCGGACTGAGTTTTTCCCATCTTCTTGCCTTCGGAATTCAGCAGCAGCGTAATCGTCATGGCATGAGCATCCTCGCCTAATTTGCGCCGGATCAGTTCGGTTCCGCCTAACATATTGCTCCACTGATCATCTCCGCCAAACTGCATATTACAGCCATAGCGCCTGAATAACTCATAGAAATCGTAACTCTGCATGATCATGTAGTTAAACTCCAAAAAGCTCAGCCCTTTTTCCATTCTCTGCTTGTAGCACTCCGCAGTCAGCATCCGGTTGACGCTAAAGCAAGAACCCACTTCTCTTAACAGATCAATATAGTTTAATTGCAGCAACCAATCTGCATTATTGACCATCAGCGCTTTTCCCTCTGAAAAGTCAATAAATTTGCTCATCTGTTTCTGAAAACAGTCACAGTTATGCTGAATGGTTTCTACTGTCATCACTTGGCGCATATCACTCCGTCCGGACGGATCCCCCACCATGCCGGTTCCTCCGCCTAAAAGTGCAATTGGCTTATTTCCGGCTTCCTGCAGACGTTTCATCAGACAAAGTGCCATGAAATGTCCTACGTGAAGGCTGTCTGCAGTTGGATCAAATCCAATATAGAACGTCGCTTTTCCCTCATTAATCATCTTGCTGATTTCTTCTTCATTAGTCACCTGGGCAATGAGCCCTCTGGCTTTTAATTCTTCGTATGCGGTCATATCTGCTTCTCCTTTTCTTGTTTTCTTTCACAGGATATCTTGCCCCATGAAAATCAAAAAAACCCCGTCCTTCAAAAGGACGAGGGTTTGCTCTCGTGTTACCACCTTCAGTTTATAAACGACTCACATCGCTTATCTCTTCAAGTACGCTAAAATCGATACTCTAGCACGATAACGTGTGCAGGAATCCGTCACAGCCTACTAAAACCTTCTCTGGCAATTCAAAGTTTGTTGGGTGTGAAGCTCAAAGATGTATTCACAATCTGCTTTCCACGCGCCTCTCATCCACCGGCTGCTTTCTGTGTGCTTCTGCAAAATGCTACTTGTTCTTATCATCGCTTATATTCATGAAATTAAACCTAGTATATGGGGTTTATCGGAATTTGTCAAGAGGTCAATGGTAGCTTAGCTTTACAATATTAAGAAAGTCTTCATAATGTATTTAAACAATATACAAACTTTTCCAGTGTTGGTATGATATACTACCTATATAAGAAATGCACACGATAAAACCTTTTACCTTTTGAAAATCCTAATCCTAAAGAAAAAGTCATTCCCCGTATATCACGATACGGGGATTTTTCTGTCTTTCAATCTAATACTTGGTTAAAAGGTCACAAAAATCAAAAGTTGCAAAATAATCTTTGGGGGTCTCAGCTCTGCGGATCATCTCCACGGAACCATCTTCCCGAAGAAGCAATTCTGCTGATTTTAATTTGCCGTTGTAATTATATCCCATCGAAAATCCATGGGCTCCGGTATCATGAATCACAAGCAGATCTCCCCGATCAATCTCCGGAAGCATCCGATCAATCGCGAACTTGTCATTGTTCTCGCAAAGAGAACCTACCACATCGTACTTATGCGTGCAGGGTGCATCCTCCTTGCCCATGACGGTAATGTGGTGATAAGCGCCATACATCGCGGGTCTCATCAGATTGACTGCGCAGGCATCCACCCCTATGTATTCTTTATGGGTGTGCTTTTCATGAATCGCTCTGGTAACCAGGCAGCCATAAGGCCCCATCATAAAACGCCCCAGCTCGGTGTAGATTGCGACATCTCCCATCCCTGCAGGCACCAGTACTTCTTCGTATACTTTGCGCACCCCTTCTCCGATCATCCGGATGTCATTGGGTGTCTGATCCGGGCGGTAAGGAATCCCGATTCCTCCGGAGAGATTGATAAAACGGATATCAGCTCCGGTTTCTTCATGGAGACGCACGGCTACTTCAAACAGCACCTTGGCCAGAAGCGGATAATATTCGTTGGTCACCGTATTACTGGCCAGAAAAGCATGGATTCCAAAATTCCTGACCCCTTTTTTCTTGAGGATATGAAAAGCTTCCACGATCTGCTCTGTCGTCATCCCATACTTGGAATCTCCGGGATTGTCCATAATATCGTTGCTGATCTTGAAGAGTCCACCCGGATTGTAACGACAGCAGATCGTCTCCGGCAAGGTTCCGATTGCATGCTCTAAGCATGCAATATGGGTAATATCGTCGAGGTTGATAATGGCACCCAGATCATGGGCATAACGAAATTCCTCTTCCGGTGTATCATTGGAAGAAAACATGATATCATGCCCGCTAAATCCACCGGCTTCCGACATCATCAGCTCTGTCTCGGAAGAGCAGTCTGCACCACAGCCATATTCCTTGAGCATTTTTAGGAGAAATGGATTAGGAGTTGCCTTTACCGCAAAATATTCTTTAAATCCGGGATTCCAAGCAAATGCCTCTTTCAGCTTCTTCGCATTTTCCCGAATCCCTCTCTCATCATAAAGATGAAAGGGGGTCGGATAAATCTTTGCAATCTCTTCCAGTTGTTCTTTCGTTACAAACGGCTTTTTTTCCACGATCTTTTCCCTTTCCGTTAAATAGTGACTACTCGCATAATATTCGTATGGGCTGCCGGCTCATGACGTTTGGCATGTGTCACTACTCCGGCTGTAATCACGGTGATGTCGCCTTCCTTCAAGATTCCCTTCTCTTTGAGTAATTCCAGTGAGCATTCAATCAAAAGGTCGGTAGATTCTGCACGTTTGGCGTGCAATGGTGTAACCCCCCAATAGATCTGCATCTGGCGCACCGATGAAATACTGGGAGACAAGCCGATAATCATCGCATTGGGTCTCCATTTGGACAGCATTCTGGTGGTAAATCCACTGATACTGGGAGCAACAATTGCTTTCGCACCCAAATCATGTGCGGTAGAAACGGAAGAGTAGCACACTGCATTGGATATATTGCGCAGATTATCTGCGGAAACATGGCGGGCACGGTAGGAATTATAATCCAGATGAGACTCGGACTCTTCCACAATCTGAACCATCATACGCAGTGTCTCCAACGGATAACGTCCCATCGCAGTCTCGCCGGAGAGCATCACCACATCGGTGCCATCGTAAACAGCATTGGCAACATCAGTCACTTCCGCTCTGGTCGGTCTGGGGTTACGAATCATGGAATCCAGCATCTGTGTTGCGGTAATAACCGGTTTACAGGCTTCATTGCATTTACGGATGATCGTCTTCTGAATATAAGGAACCTGTTGAGCAGGAATCTCAACTCCCATATCTCCACGTGCTACCATAATCCCATCACTGGCTTCAATAATCGCATCGATATTCTCAATGCCCTCTGCATTTTCAATCTTGGCAATGACACTGATATTGGCGCCGGCTTTCTTCAAGATTCCTTTAATTTCATGAACTGCATCTGCCGTACGAACAAAGGATGCGGCGATAAAATCAAATCCTTCTGCAATTCCGAACTGAATATCTGCCTTGTCTTTATCCGTCAGCGCCGGCAGCTTGATCTTGACATTGGGGACATTAACCCCTTTTCTCATGCCCAATTCTCCGCCGTTGATCACCGTACAGATAATATCCGTATCTTCCACTTTCTGAACTTCCAATTCGATCAAACCATCATCAATCAAAATGCGATTCCCGGTGCTAACATCCTCATTCAATCCGTTATAATTGATATGACCGATTTTGTCATCTCCAATAAGATCTCTGGTGGTAAGTGTATAAGTCTGTCCGGTCTCTAAAATCACCTTCTTCTCGTCTTTCAAAAGTCCGGTACGAATCTCCGGTCCTTTGGTATCGAGTAAAGCAGCAATCGGAATTCCGGCTGCCTCGCGGACAGATTTCAATAAATTTAAGCGATTTCTCTGTTCCTCATAATCTCCATGTGAAAAGTTAAATCTGGCAATATCCATGCCATTCTTTACCAGGTTCTCCATCAACTCCCGATTGTCGGTATTGGGTCCCATGGTGCATATAATCTTTGTTCTTTTCATATTCTCCTCCATAAATGCTAATTGTTTTGGTCGGGTGCACCGGAATTGCCAATCACATGCCGGTGGGTATAGAGATGATCCTGACAGTACTCCAGATCTCCCTCACATTTGGAACAATAACGGAACTCCAGGTCCTCGCCATCCTTCTCGGTTCTGCCGCAAACTGCGCACTTGTGATGTGTCTTTCCCTGAGGCATCATCTTGACCTGTGCTTTGTATTCTCTTTTTCTTTTGATCTCCTTGGGATTCACTTTTTGGTAATTCTGAGTCATAAAAAAGAAAATGATAAAGTTGGCCAGTGACAGTACGATGGCACAGCGCGTAGCCGCAGTACCAAAGATAAACCCATAAAGAAAGTAGAGACCATTAAAAACTGCCAACCACTTTGCTTTGACGGGAATTACAAAGAACAGCAAAAACTGCATATTGGGATAAAGTGCCGCAAATGCAAAAAACAGGGAGAAATTTAAATAAGACGTCGTCAGATACCAAGTCTGTCCAAATACCAGATAACCCAACAGCGCCGCCAATACATGCCCCACGATTCCCATCAAAAAATACACATTGAACCGAAAAGATCCCCATGCCTGCTCTAAAGTAGTACCCAGCGAATAATAAAGTGACAGGGCAATCGCATTAAATAAAAGATCGGACATCAACGTGGACATCGATCCCTGACCGATCGCAGCAACCCCGGAAATCGGCGGATAGATGATGAATGTCACAATTCTCCAAATCTGTCCGTGCAAAATCGCCCCCGCATCCAGGCTCAAATATTTCCAATAAATCATCGGGCTCACCAACTGTATCGCAATGCCTGCCAAATAAATCATGATAATATAATACATCAGGTTGTGAACCGCATACCTTCCAAACTTCCGCTCCATCTTATTTAAAAAACTCATCGACTCTTCTCTTCCTTTTCTTAAAACATATCTTTTTTTGAAAAAATCAGTGCTACAATCAAAGAAATCACCGTTGCAAATCCAAGTACAATCCAGAAGCCCCACGGGTGATTGGCAAATGGCATCCCTACCGGATTGACATTCATACCATAGAAGCTTGCTACCATCGTCGGGATTGACATCACAATCGTAATCGTCGCCAAAAACTTCATCACGATGTTTAGATTGTTGGAAATGACCGATGCAAACGCATCCATCGTACCGCTCAAAATCCCACTGTAGATATTGGCCATCTCAATAGCCTGTTTGTTTTCAATGATAACATCCTCCAAAAGCTCGGTATCCTCCGGATATTTTTTAATCTTTTCATTTCTCAATAATTTTTCAAATACAACTTCATTGGATCGAAGCGAAGTGGTGAAATATACGAGGCTCTTCTCCAGTTCCAACAGTTCAATGAGTTCGCGGTTCTTCTGTGACCGATGAAGCGTCCGCTCCACAACCTCACTCTTCTTGTCGATAATACGCAGATATTGTAAAAATAGGGAAGCGTTTTTATACAATATCTGAAGAATAAAGCGAGTCTTCATATAAGTGTAGAAGCCCTTGACTCTTCCATCCATAAAAGCAGATAAGATCGGTGTATCCTCCAAACATACCGTAATAATCACATCATCTGCAGTAATGATTCCCATAGGAATCGTAACATACCAATCTTTGCCATTTCTTGCCTCAATCGCAGGGATATCCACCAAGATCAAAGAATAATGGTTCTCAATCTCAATACGAGAGCGTTCTTCTTCATCCAAAGGAGCTTTGAGATGATCCGGATCAATCTGATAGCGTTCTGCTATCTCTAGAATCTCGGTTGCGGTAGGATTCGTCAATGCAATCCAAGCGCCTTGCTGCACATCATCTTTCTGATGGATTGCCCCATCCTCTGTCATAAAAATTCGAATCATACGTTTTACTTCCTTTTCTTCTCGATCCGAGCATTTTCGTCAATGCAATCTTCGACTTATACATTATAGATTCTGCTCGAGTTTTTGTCAAATGAATCATCTACCCAATTGTATTCTTTCCGTATTTATGTTAAACTGTTTGCGGTATGCAAAGTTGCATGATCTCATGTGTATCGTCATCACGAAGGAGGAAGGGTTTCCCCGCATTTTATGAATAATTTGAATTCTTTGGGAATCGACATCGGTTCCACCACTGTAAAAATCGTCATTTTAGATCGATCTAATCAGATTCTTTTTTCTGATTATGAACGGCATTTTGCCAATATACAGGAAACACTAACACTACTTTTGCGCCGTGCTTTTGAACAACTGGGCCCTATGACCGTATGCCCGATGATCACAGGTTCCGGCGGTCTTACTTTATCCAAGCATCTCCACATTTCTTTCGTGCAGGAAGTTGTGGCCGTTGCATCTGCACTGGGGGACTATGCCCCACAGACTGACGTTGCCATCG
>JAVXIV010000070.1:0-8970 GCA_036785645.1 Hungatella sp. | reverse complement strand
CAGATCTATTCAATTCCTTGTCTGCTGGGGAAGCAAAATATAGATGCATGGATGATCTGGGAGATATCAATTGAAGGATAAAATAGAATGCTTCATCCCAACCAAACAGCGAACGTCAAGGAAAGCGCAAAGCAGAGGAGTCCGGTCAGAATGGCAAAGACTGAGATGCCGGATAGGGGGATCCCGATCAAAATCACAATGGGAGAGGAAAGCACCAGTCCGGTAATGGCACAATAGGTCAGCAGCTCGTGGTGGGATAACAGTAACTCGATGAGTTTGGCGCAGAGAAAGATGCCGACGATGACCCCAAGACCAAAGGGAATTAAAATGGCAGATTCCCTGAAGACACCTGAGATATCCAAGGTGGTGGCAGCGATGATAAAATGATTGATGGAGCTTAAGATGGGTTGATAATATCCAAGCAGCATCAGCAGCATGGAGCCACTGACTCCGGGAATGACCATGGTGGCTGCAGCGATCATGCCAACCAGAAACAAGAGCAGGATGGGAACTAATTGGAAGCTTAAATCTACCGGGTTACCGGAATGCTGCCCCATGACTGCCATGGCAATGACCAGTATAAACATCAAAAAAAATGCCCCATATCCCCCTGGGGAAATCTTCTTATGTTTTAGTTTCCCTAGGATTGTGGGTAAACCGCCCAAGATGAGCCCGATGAAGGTTAGGCTTGTTTGAAGCGGAAATCGTTCAAATAGGGATTCAATGGCAAAAGAAAGACCGACAATCCCAATCAGTACCCCGATGCCATAAGGCAGCAGGGTGAAAAAACTCTTCTTAGTTTCTTGGAGCAGATGGGTTACCGCATAAATGATTTTATGATAGATTCCCATGGAGACGGCGATGGTTCCACCGCTGACTCCGGGGATGATATTGGCAATTCCAATTAGAATGCCTTTTAAGATATCAGATGCATAATTCATAGGACTCCTCATTTCTTATGTAATTTTCTTGTTTGACTCCTATATTCTATGACTATAGATCCAGTTTTAGATCTCCTTCTTTGATCCAATTCATCTTACGCAGAACTTCCCCAAAAATCAAGGTTAAAATGGCAGGCAGGACGAAGCAGATCATCAGGATGCCAAGCCACATGGAAGCACCGCCGCCCATTGCGGTGTAGATGCCAATCGGTCCAACGAGACCACAAGTCCCCATACCGGAGGCTGCGGGAATGTTTTTTAATTGAAATACCATGGTAGCAATTGGACCCGTGATCATGGAAGCCAGTGTGGGCGCAATCCAGATCCTAGGATTTCTCACAATATTACCCATTTGGAGCATCGAGGTGCCAAGACCCTGTGCAAGAAGTCCGCCGACACCATTCTCTCGAAAACTCAAAACGGCAAAGCCAATCATCTGTGCGCAGCATCCGGCTGTCGCAGCACCGCCGGCCAGACCTTCCAAACTGAGCATGATACAGATGGCAGCGCTGCTGATTGGGAGCGTGAGTGCGATACCGATTAGAGCGGCTACCAAAATCCCCATGAAGAATGGCTGCATATCCGTGGCAGTGTTGACCAGATTGCCGAAGGCAGTCATGAAGGCAGAGACACCGGGTCCGACAAACTGTGCAGTCAGCACACCGGAGATGATGGTAACACCCGGAGTGACCAAAATATCAACACGGGTTTCTTTGGAAACGATTTTCCCCAGCTCCGTAGCGACAATCGTAGCGACCAAAGCTCCGACCGGTCCGCCCAGAGCATTGCCGGCGATGCCGACGGTAGCGGCAGAGAAGAGGACGAGCTGCGGTGCTTTTAAGGCATAGGCAATGGAGACACCCAGTGCGGCACCGGTTGCACTTTTGGCATAATCTGCAATGGTGATAAAGATAGCAATGTGGGTTTTGTCACCGAGGGTGGCAAAGATGGTGCCGATGAGCAAGGAGGAAAAAAGACCAAAAGCCATCGCACCCAGTGCGTCGATTAGATAGGTTTTCACGGTGATATGGACATTCTTCCGTGTCAGAAATGCTTTGATACCGGTTTGTTTCATGTTGTAAATCTCCTTTAATCTTATAATTTAGGGATGGTTACACACATTTGACTTCCCAAGTCAAAGCAGTTTCTGCCATTTTACCACAAATTCTTTGAATTGCAAGAGTATGTTAAAAAAATAACGGATTGATGAAAAAATTATGATAGTAATCGAGGATGGATTATGTTATGCTAAGGAAGTTAAGCTAGGGAGAAGCAGCATGACTTTTATTGTAGCCGCAGTGGTCGCAGTGAGGGTCTTTTTGACTTCAAACAGAAAGGAAATATTCATATGGAAACTTACAATCCGGAAACGGAAGGAAAAATCAAAAACTTCATCAGTCAATTAAAAAAAGCAGGTGTTATGGCGATACTTGTCGTTGTGATACCGATCATCGGTCTTGGTTCGGTCTACAACATTCAGGAGCAGGAACAGGCGGTGCTGACCACCTTTGGTGTGGCCAGAAATGTATCCACACCGGGTCTGCATTTTAAAATTCCCTTAGTTCAGCAGGTACAGAAAGTCAATACCACGATTCAAGGCTTTGCACTCGGCTACGATCCCAATAATAGTGAAAGTGAAGAAGCGGACTCCCTGATGATCACCAAGGATTATAACTTTGTCAATGTAGATTTTTTTGTAGAATACAAGGTCGCAGATCCGGTGAAGGCGGTGTATGCCTCGGAGAATCCGGAACTGATTCTCAGCAATATTGGTAAAAGCTGTATCCGCAGTGTGATCGGAAGTTATACGGTAGACGATGTACTGACAACCGGGAAGAACGAAATTCAGGGTATGATTAAGGAAATGATGATCAAAAAACTGGAAGACCATGACGTAGGACTGCAAGTGGTCAATATCACCATTCAGGATTCGGAACCGCCTACGATTGAAGTTATGGAAGCGTTTAAAGCCGTTGAAACGGCAAAACAGGGCAAGGAAACCGCAATCAACAATGCCAATAAATACCGGAATGAGAAGTTGCCGGGAGCGACGGCAGAGATTGATAAGATTATGCAGGAAGCGGAATCTTCGAAAACGCAGCGGATCAATGTGGCGAATGCAGAAGTCGCCAAGTTCAATGCCATGTATGAGGAATATGCCAAAAACCCACAGGTGACCAAGCAGCGTATGTTTTATGAAACGATGGAACAAGTACTGCCTAACTTAAAAGTGATCATTGATGGAACGGATCAAACCAGCACCATTCTTCCGTTAGATAGTTTTACATCCGATCAAAAGGCAGCAGTATCCGCACCGGCAGCAGAGGAGGAACGATGATGAAAAAAACCATTGGTAAATTTGCAGGCATTGTGATGGTGCTTGTGATGATCTTGGGTCTTGGTGGTTCGCTCGTCGTGACACAGGAAAATGAATATAAATTAATTCGAGAATTTGGAAGAGTCAGCAAGGTGATCAGCACGGCGGGCGTTTCCTGGAAGATCCCTTTTATACAAACGGCGGATACATTGCCAAACCAGATACTGATCTATGATTTAGCGGCATCTGATGTCATTACCATGGATAAGAAAACGATGCTTACGGATAGTTATGTGCTTTGGAAGATTACCGATCCCTTGAAATTTGCGCAGACCTTGAATTCTTCTTTGCCCAATGCGGAACGCAGAATTGACACAGTGGTGTATAATTCCATTAAAAATGTAATCAGCAGCATGAGTCAGAATGATGTAATCAGCGGTCGTGATGGGGAACTCTCAGATGCGATCATGAAGAATATTGATGGGAATATGGATCAATACGGAATTCAACTTTTATCGGTGGAAACGAAGCGTCTTGATCTGCCCACAGATAATAAAGCGGCTGTTTATGAGCGTATGATTTCAGAGCGCGACAAGATTGCAGCAACCTATACTGCGGAAGGTCAGTCAGAGGCAAAAGTAATTCAGAATACGACGGATCGGGAAATAGCAATCAGTATTTCCAATGCGCGGGCGCAGGCAGCCAATATTACAGCAGCCGGAGAAGCAGAATATATGAGGATTTTGGCGGAAGCCTATAACAATCCGGAACGGGCAGAATTTTACGCTTTTACCAGATCCTTAGATGCGGCAAAGGTCTCTCTGACCGGTAAAAATAATACCTTGATTCTACCGGCCAATTCTCCGATTGCCAGTATTTTTATGGCCAGATAGGCAGATGACAGATACAGAGGAGCTATAGTACGATGAAGATTAAGGATATTTTAAAACAGGGAAAACCCACGCTGTCCTTTGAAGTGTTTCCTCCCAAGACTGAAGATAAGTATGAATCAGTAGAACAGGCAGCGGTGGAGATTGCAAAATTGGCACCTGCATTTATGAGCGTAACTTATGGAGCGGGTGGGGGAACCAGCCGCTATACGGTGGATATCGCGGCTATGCTAAATCGTGATTATCAGGTTCCGACCTTGGCACATGTGACTTGTGTATCTTCTACGAAGCAGCAGGTACATCAGGTACTGGAGGAATTGAAAACCAATCGGATTGACAATGTATTGGCTCTTCGCGGGGATATTTTACGAGATGGTGCAGCTGCCACAGATTATCAGTATGCGTCTCAGCTGATTCGCGAAATCAAGAAAAACGGAGACTTCTGCATTGGTGCGGCCTGTTATCCGGAGGGGCATGTGGAATCGGTAAATAAAACCGCAGACATCGCTTATCTGAAAGAAAAAGTAGAAGCAGGGTGTGACTTTGTGACAACCCAGATGTTTTTTGACAATAATATTTTGTATAATTACCTCTATCGGATTCGAGAACGCGGGATTACGGTTCCGGTGGTAGCCGGGATCATGCCGGTGACCAATGTAGCTCAGATTAAGCGTATCTGCGCGATGTCGGGTACGTATCTTCCGGCGAGATTTAAAGCAATCGTAGATCGCTTTGGAGACAATCCAGCAGCGATGAAGCAGGCGGGAATTGCTTATGCAACTGAGCAAATCATCGATTTAATTGCCAATGGAGTCAATGGGATCCACGTTTATTCCATGAATAAGCCGGAAGTAGCAGCTAGAATCAAGGAAAGCTTATCGGAAATTATCAATTGATGGAATCGAGACGTGGTGATCAGATGGAGATGAATCAAAAGGAGATTTTGCGCTATTTGGGATATGGTGGACAGGAAGCAGACGAGCAGGTATTAAGCTTAGTGAGGGAATGCTATCGTGAATTGAAACGCTTGACTATACCAAAATCCATCAGCCGCAACTATCCGTTGCGCTTGTTTGATGGGGATGGGGTGGATATGACTTGCTTTCAGACTCATAGCCAACATCTGTATAAGAACCTGAGGGACTGTGAACAGATTCTGCTGTTTGCGGCGACCTTGGGAACCGCAGCCGATATGTTGATTCAAAAATACACAAAGCTTCAGATGAGCAAGGCAGTGATACTACAGGCAGCCGCTACGGCGATGCTAGAGGATTACTGTGATGAAGAATATGAGAAGATGCGGGTGAGCTATGAGACTCAGGGGTTCTATCTGCGTCCGAGATTTAGTCCGGGTTATGGTGATTTCCCTTTGGAGTGCCAGCCGGCACTGATCGGTGCATTGGAAACCGGTAAAAGGATTGGTATTACTTTGACGGATAGTCTGTTGATGGCACCTTCCAAATCTGTGACAGCAGTGATTGGAGTCAGTCGGATTGCAAGGACTTGTACCGCCAAAGGATGCGAGGTCTGTGCAAAGCAGGATTGTATCTATAGAAGGGGGTAATCATATGAACATTTTAGAAGAGATGAAAAAACGCATCCTTTTTTTTGATGGAGGAATGGGAAGCCTGTTACAGGCACAGGGACTAAAGCCGGGCGAATTACCGGAGACATTTGGTATATTGCATCCGGAGGTATTGGAGCAGATTCATTTGGATTATCTGAAAGCCGGAAGCGATATCATCCTCACCAATACCTTTGGTGCCAATGCACTTAAATTTCATGCTCAAAGTGAATATGGATTGGAAGAGATTGTAAAAGCCGCTGTACACAATGCCAAAAGGGCCGTAAAAACGGCAAACAGAGGATGGATTGCCCTAGATATGGGTCCAACCGGAAAACTATTAAGACCACTGGGAGACTTGGGCTTTGAAGAGGCTTATGAGTTATACAAAGAAGTGGTATTGATCGGTGCCCGAGAAGGGGTGGATCTGATTGTCATAGAGACGATGAGTGATGGTTACGAAGCGAAGGCAGCCATACTGGCAGCGAAGGAAAACTGTGATCTGCCGGTTTTTGTAACCATGATTTTTGATGGGAACGGAAAACTTCTGACGGGCGGAGATGTAGGTTCCACCGTTGCTTTATTGGAAGGGCTGGGTGTTGATGCACTCGGTATCAACTGTGGTTTGGGACCGGTTCAGATGAAAGGAATTTTAAGGGATGTGCTGCAGGCAGCATCCATACCGGTGATCGTAAATCCCAACGCCGGACTTCCCCGAAGCGAGGGGGGATCCACGGTTTATGACATTGATGCGGATGAATTTTCAGCGGTCATGGAAGAAATTGTGAAGATAGGAGCCAATATGGTGGGGGGCTGCTGTGGAACTACACCGGAGCATATCCGCAAGATGACGGCACGATGTAAACATTTGCCGCAGAGATTACCGGAGAGAAAAAATCGGACAGTCATTTCTTCTTATTCGCATGCGGTGCTGATCGATTATGCACCGATTATCATCGGAGAGCGCATCAATCCTACCGGGAAATCCAAATTTAAGCAGGCACTGCGGGAACATAACTTCGCCTATATTCTTCAGGAAGGGATCACACAGGAAGATCATGGCGCCCATGTATTGGATGTCAATGTGGGACTGCCGGAGATCGATGAACCAACCATGATGGAGAAAGTGATCCAAGAACTGCAAAGTGTTCTGGATCTTCCTCTTCAGATTGACACCTCAGATCCGGTAGCGATGGAACGCGCAATGCGGATTTACAATGGAAAACCACTCATTAACTCCGTCAATGGGAAAGCGGAATCGATGGAATCAGTGTTTCCGCTGGTGAAAAAATATGGTGGAGTGGTAGTTGCCCTGACCTTGGATGAGCAAGGAATTCCGGAGACTGCAGAAGGCCGCTTGGAGATTGCCAAAAAGATTTATAAAAAAGCAGCGGACTATGGAGTGGAAGTCAAAGATATCTTGATTGATGCCTTGTGTCTGACCGTGAGCTCCGAAAGTCAAGGTGCATTGACTACGCTGGAGACGCTAAAACGAGTGCGGGATGAGCTTGGCGGCAAGACTATTCTGGGGGTATCGAATATCTCGTTTGGACTTCCGCAGCGGGAAATTATCAATGCGGCTTTCTTCACGATGGCTATGCAAAATGGTTTGAATGCCGCGATCATCAATCCCAATTCCGAGGCGATGATGCGTTCCTATTATAGTTTCCGGGCGTTGATGGATCTGGATCCCCAATGTCATGATTATATTGAGGTATATGGCGGACAGACGGCTGTCCAGGGTGTGACAGCGGGGAGAGGATCGCTCGCAATGGCATCACAGGCAGGCAGGGATCTCTCTTTAAGTGAAAGTATTCGAAGAGGACTAAGGGAGAGTGCATATCGAGCCGTGCAGGAACTGTTGGAGAAGCAGGAAGCACTGTCCATTATTCAGGACGAGATGATTCCGGCATTAGATGTGGTGGGAAAAGGATTTGAAAAAGGGACGATATTTTTACCGCAGCTGCTCATGAGTGCGGAAGCAGCCAAGGCAGCCTTTGAAGTGATCCGGGAGCGCATGTCACGAAGCGGTCAGACCCAAGTGAAAAAAGGGAAGATCCTCTTGGCTACAGTCCATGGAGATATTCACGATATTGGGAAAAATATTGTCAAGGTCTTATTGGAAAATTATAGCTATGATGTCCTTGATTTGGGCAAAGATGTTGCACCGGAAGTGATCGTGGAGGCTGCTGTTTTGCAGCAAGTACCATTGGTAGGCTTAAGTGCGCTGATGACTACCACGGTGCCCAGTATGGAGGCAACCATTGTACAGCTGCGGGAAAAAGCTCCTTGGGTTAAAGTTATGGTGGGGGGAGCGGTACTGACGGAAGAATATGCAAAAACCATAGGAGCGGACCGCTATTGTAAAGATGCCATGGCATCGGTGAACTATGCGGAGTCGTTGAAACTTTAGGGGAGGAAATCATCATGTATCCATGTTGTATTTTTGATTTGGATGGAACACTCATCAATACTATTTATGCATTAACTAAAACAGTGAATTTGACGTTGGATCAGTATGGCTTGGGACCAATTGACGATGAACAGACCAAAATATTTGTGGGAGATGGCTATCGGAAGCTATTGGAACGTGCACTGATCCATTGTGAAGATTCCAACTTGGTGCATCTGCCGGATGCACTGATGACTTATAATGAATTTTTTAGAGAAAACTGTCTTTACCGGATTGAGGCTTATGAAGGAATTCGGGAATTGCTTGCTTACTTAAAAAGCCAAGGAATTCGCATTGCCGTGTGTTCCAATAAAGCACAGGATCGTGCGGAGGAGAACCTAGAAGCGGTATTTGGGGCGGGTTATTTTGACTTGATCTTGGGAGAACAGACAGGAATTGCCAAAAAACCGGATCCAAGCGGAGTCTTTTTGATTGCCGAGACCTTTGGATTGCAACCGTCGGATTGCTTATATCTGGGAGATACCAATACGGATATGAAAACCGGACTTGCGGCGGGGATGGATACGGTGGGTGTGACGTGGGGATTTCGCACGCGGGAAGAATTGGAGGCATATCATCCGAGGTATGTACTTGACGATCCCAGAGAAGTAATCCCGATCATGGCGGGAGAATGAAAGAAAAAAGCACTTGCATTTCAACTTATTTTGTGTTATGATACTTAGGATAACATGATGCGATGACTAATTAGGAGTGGACGAAAGTCCACTCTTTCGTTTTGAGCCACGGCATGAATATGGAAAGGTGGTGTAGATATGGCTAAAAGAGAAGAATACGAAGCAAGAACA
>JAVXIV010000069.1:0-9075 GCA_036785645.1 Hungatella sp. | reverse complement strand
TTGGAATACTAGACGGCGGATCTGTAGTGGGAAAACTGTTGTTTACTGCAATTGCCGATTACCTTGCATAATCCGGAAAACAAGAACCGGAAAAAAGCTTCCGATTACACCGCATCTTTTGCAATATATAGAGCACTATTTATGTAGAAATAACAAAAGATGCGGTGTATAATAAGGCTATAGGAAAAGTTTGTCGGGAGGAGGATTGCTATGAATATCGTATTAGAAAAATATCACGGCTTGGGCAATGATTATTTGGTGTTTGATCCCAATAAAAATCAGTTAAAATTGACGGCAGAGAATGTGCGTCTTGTTTGTGATCGGCATTTTGGAGTGGGATCGGATGGAATCTTAGAAGGACCCATCCTAGAACAGGAACAGATGCAGGTAAAGATCTGGAATCCGGATGGCAGTATTGCAAAAAAAAGCGGCAACGGGGTTCGAATCTTTGCAAAATATTTAAAGGATGCCGGTTATGTGCAGAAAACACATGTTACACTCTCGACGCAAGGCGGAGAGGTCGGAGTTCAATATCTCAATGAAGAGGGCACTAGAATGAAGGCTTCCATGGGGAAGGTCTCCTTCTGGAGCGATGAGGTTCCGGTGACCGGTGTGCGGCGAGAAGTGGTGAATGAAACGATGATTTTCGGAAAGATTCCTTATCGTGTTACTTGCGCTTCCGTGGGCAATCCGCATTGTGTGATCTTTTTAAATGAGATCTCGCAGGATATTGTAACCAGAATCGGTAAAAATTCAGAATCTGCAGATTATTTCCCGGAACGTGTCAATACCCAGATCATGAAAGTGATCGATCGGAATCATATCGAAATCGAGATTTATGAGCGGGGAGCCGGATATACACTGGCTTCCGGAAGCAGCGGTTGTGCCGCAGCTGCAGCTGCCTACAAGCAGGGACTCACCGATCCGAAGATGTATGTGAAGATGCCGGGCGGAACTCTGGAGATCGAGATACTGGAGGATTGGACCGTACTCATGACCGGCGATGTCGGATATGTCGGAAGCGTCAGTTTGGGAAGTGCGTTGGCAGAGCAGCTTAGAGCCATGGAATCATGATGATAAAAGAGAAAGGCCCATAATCGTGGACTTTTCTTTTTTTTGTCCGGAATTTTGTGCAGTTTGCACAATTCAAACAGCGATATTTGTATAAAATCAGTGTTTACGAATCATGATAAATAAGGTAATATAAGTGCATAAAGGTAATACCTATTACCTAATACTTAAAAACATTTTAACAAGGAGGATACAAAGATGAGCTATCAGGATCATGCATTTTATTTAAGAAGAGCAATCGAGATTTCTAAGGAGGCACGGGCAGCAGGGAACACTCCGTTTGGGGCATTACTGGTATACAAGGATGGAACTGTCGTGATGGAGCAGGGGAATATCGAAATTACAGAGAAGATATGTACCGGACATGCAGAGGCAACCTTGGCAGCCAGAGCATCTCATGAGTTTGCGAAAGATTATTTGTGGGATTGCACACTGTATACAACTGCAGAGCCATGTGCTATGTGCGCAGGTGCTATTTACTGGGCGAATATTGGCAGAGTGGTTTATGGGATGACAGAGCGCCGCTTGTTGGAGCTCACCGGGAGTAATGAACAGAATCCTACCTTTGATCTGCCTTGCCGTGAAGTATTTGCGAAAGGGCAGAAACAGATTACCGTGGTTGGACCGATTGAAGAAGTAGAAGTAGAAGCCGCTAAAGTACATGAGGGTTATTGGAACTAATGAGACTCAGAAAGGAGTTCATCCTATGAACGACGTATTTTCGGAAAAAGTCAGCATTGGCAAAAATCTTATGATTGGCTTTGAACATGTACTGGCTATGTGCCCGGGAACAATTGCCGTACCGCTTATTATGGCAGGAGCTATGGGGCTGGATGGGAAAACAACGGCATTTTTAGTCTCGGCTAACCTGTTTACCAGTGGAATTGCAATTTTGATTCAAGTATTTGGAATTGGAAAACTGATAGGATCGAAATATCCGATTATATTGGGCTCGTCTTTTGCACCACTGGCTCCCATGATCTTGATTGGTAACACCTATGGACTCCCTACTATGTTTGGGGCTATTATGGCATCGGCAGTCGTTATCTTTTTGCTCTCGTTTTTTATGGATAAGATACTTCTTTTATTTCCCCCGGTTGTCATCGGAACTTTTGTCACCTTAATCGGTGTCAGTCTGGCACCGACAGCCATTAAGGATCTGGCCGGAGGTGTGGGAAGCGCAGAGTTCGGTTCGATACAAAACCTGCTTTTGGGTCTTGGAGTACTGGTGTCGATTATACTGATTGAAAAATTTGGCAAGGGACTTTTTAAAGCCATGTCGCTGCTTGTGGGAATTATAGGCGGCACAGTGGTGGGTACTGTATTGGGAATGGTTGATTTCACACCAATTGATGAAGCAGCATGGTTTCAGATCGTGACACCCTTTCACTTTGGTGCACCTCAGTTTGAGATCGGTTCCATCGTTATCATGACTATTTTTTGCATCATCAATATGATACAGTGCATCGGCGTCTTTTCTGTTTTAGATGTGATAGTAGGAACGGATACCGACAATAAGACAAAGAACAAAGGGATTAAGGCACAGGCTGTTTCACAGTTTATATCCGGTATGTTCAACTCCGTACCATCTACTATGTTTAATGAAAACGTCAGTTTAATTGATTTGACCAAGGTTAAGAGCCGTTCTGTAGTTGCCACAGCGGGAGTGATGTTAGTGCTGATTGGAGTCTTTCCGAAGATATCAGCCATTATCACGGTGGTTCCGAAGGCAGTACTGGGTGGAGCAACGCTGGCATTGTTTGGCATCATCACCTCGTCCGGTATATCCATGCTTGCAAAGCTTAACTTTTTTGAAAATAATAATTTTACGATAGTTGGAACAAGTATTGCCATCGGCGTGGGTGCAACCTTTGCTCCTGAAATCTTTGCAAAGCTTCCCACAACGCTAAGTATGATCTGCAGCAATGGTCTTTTTATGGTGAGTGCTTCTGCAATCTTACTGAATCTTCTTCTTAATGGTCGGAAGGGATTGAAACATTCGTCCTAATCCATTATACTATCTACAGAATTAGAATCAGGATAAGGATGTGGAAAAATGGATGATTTTCGATTAAATGAATTACCTCTTTCGGAGCAGGCTAAGGTGCAGATACATAAATATATCAGTCATATGGATTTGCAGCGTTCTAATAAACTGCCGCGGGAAGAGACCTTGGCAGAGATGATCGGTGTTAGCCGTATCACCATTCGTGCGGCACTGAATGACTTGGCATCGGAGGGATTGATTTTTAGAAGGCAGGGTAAAGGAACATTTGTCAATGTGGATTCTTTAAATATAAAAGTGAAATTTAACCCGGCTATGGAATTCACTCAGATGATCGATGCCAGTGGATATCAGCCATCCGTCAAGCTTTTAAATATCGAGATGGTTCCCTGGGATAAACACATCGGGGAATTGTTACAGACCGAGCCGGAGGAAAAGCTAGTGCTGACGGAAAAATTCTTTTTGGCAAATGAAAAGATATGTGCTTACTGCCGTGATTACTTTACACCGTCTTTGATAGGCGGTGTAGGTGCATTTGAACAGTTTTCCCAGTATGAAAATTCTGTTTTTGAGTATATTCACAGTTTGTCGGGCGCTAAGATTGAGTGGGATAAGGTAGAAATCGATACGGCATTATCTACCGAGATTCCGGACTTGGAAAAATATGCAGATATGAAAGCAGTGGGAATGAAACCCTTTCTTTTACTAAGGGGTGTGAATTATGATTCAGATGATAAACCGCTTGTATACGCGGAGGAATATATTGATACCGATCTGATTAAATTCAGTATGATACGGCAGCGAATGATTCATTATCACTGATTACGTGTAGGAATCAATTTCATGGAATTTCCCGGAGAGTACCAACCATAGTCATCCTTTTTTTGAGAGATCAAAAGAGAAGGGTGACTTTTTGTTACATGCGACTATTTTACTAAAATATTTTACCAAAATAGAAAATAAAGCAAATAAACAATAAGAAAAATAAAAAAACAAATTAAAACGGAAAATATTAAACAATAAATAGAAAAATAAAATAAAAAAACTGTTGACATTTTATAAAACAATAGATATACTACAAATATACCAAGTAAAAGTTTTACTAAACTTTTACCAAGGAGGGGAAATGGCTACATTAAAAGAAATTGCTACATTAGCAGGAGTATCGATTGCATCGGTTTCAAGAGTTCTCAATCAGGATGAAACATTTTCTATCTCAGAAGAAACAAAATTGAAAATCCTAAAGGCGGCGGAAGCATTACAGTATAAAGCCAATGCAACTTCTTTATATCGAGGAGCCTTAGAAGATAAAGGCAAAATTGCGTTAGTAATGCTATATAGTGAATTTGCAGAAATTGTAGATTCTTATTACTTAACCATTCGTATCAACGCAAAAGAAGAGATGCAGGCCAATGGATATAGGGTGAAAGAATTCTTTCTACCTGTTTCGGATGATTTTTTACAGACGCTGAAGGAATATACCGGCATGATCATTGTTGGGCACTCCGGGGAATGGTACAGTGAGGAAAATCTCAGGCAGGCAGTGATTGAGTCCGGATTACCGGTGACCATGGCGGATTTCAACCCGAAAGATGATGCTTTTGAATTTGATTGCGTGGAGAATGATTTTAAAGGAGTCATGGAAAAGGCTTTGAATCATTTCGTGAAAGCGGGTTATAAGACGATTGGCTATATTGGATCGGAGGGGATACAGGTAAGGGATAAAACCATCATGGATTCCAGATATGTGTATTTTAAATATCTTTTGAGCACTATGGAACTTTATCATCCGGAATATGTATTCAAACATCCATCATCCATTGCGGAATCCGGATATGTACTTACCAAGAAAATCATTGAAGAGAAGAAATTGCCCAGAGCAGTTTTTATTGAAAATGATTCCATGGCGATCGGGTGCCTGCGGGCGATGAGAGAATATGATATTGCAATTCCGGAGCAGACGGCTGTCATTAGCTGCAATGATATTCCAAATGCACAATTTCTCACCCCATCTTTATCATCGGTGCATATTTACAGCGATTTGATAGGGATTATGTCCGCTAGGATGCTGGCAGAGCGAATTGAGACGAAGCGAGTTTTAGGAGTGAAAGTCGTAACACCCAATAAACTGATACTTAGACAGAGCTGTGAGGAAGTGGAGCGTATTACGTAAGATCAAATAACATGGCGAGAAGGTTGGAGGAAAAAGATTGGAAAAGATAACATTTGATTACCGGAAAGAAGATTGGAACAACATTCAGGTGCTGGAACGAAACCGAATGGAAGTCAGACCATTTTATTGCGGATATCGAGAGGAAGCGGCTGCACAGACTTTAAGCCGTTCTCAAAGCGAAAACTGGTGCCTTTTGAACGGAACATGGGATTTTGCATATTATGAAACCCCCATGGAGGTTCCGCCTGATTTCATGAAACCGGATTTTGCAGAAAGTAACTGGGGAAAGATACCGGTGCCGGGGCATTGGCAGTTAAATGGTTATGGCAAGCCTCATTACACCGATGCAGTTGCACTATTTCCCATTATGGACGAACCTTCCATTCAAGTGGACAATCCAACCGGAGCTTATCGTCATGTATTTTCTATGAAAAAAGAAGAAGGAAAAGAATACATTCTTCGCTTCGACGGAGTAGAAAGTGCCTATCATGTATGGCTTAATGGTATCTTCATTGGCTATAGTCAAGGGCCGCGATTGACTGCAGAATTTGATATAAGCCAAGTATTGCAAGACGGAGAAAATCTTCTGGCTGTCAAGGTGTATAAGTATTGCGATGGAAGTTATCTGGAAAATCAAGATATGTGGTGGTTTGCCGGAATTATCCGGGATGTCGGAATTGTTACGCGGGAAATGGTTCATCTTTCTGATTACAAGCTAGATGCACTGTTGACCCCGGATTACCGTGATGGCAGCTTCCATGCGGACTTCGATATTGAAAATCATCAAGGAGATACGAAATTGGCAACCCTTTCTCTGCGCATTTGCAAGGAAGAACATTCCGTATTTGAAAAGAAAGAGTCTCTGATGCTTCCTCCGGGAATGACGAAATTGGTTTTCGATGCAATATTACCGGATATAAAACCATGGTCTGCGGAAACTCCGGAACTTTATCGTGTGTTGATGGTTCTGGAAACAGAAGATGGAATCCGAGAATTTTATGCAGAACAGATAGGATTTCGCCTGGTGGAGTTAAAGGATGGTTTGATTCTCATCAATGGAAAAGCAATTAAGTTAAAAGGTGCTAATCGTCATGACTGGAATGAAGATAGGGGAAGATGCATTACCAAAGAGGATATGATGAGAGACTTGATTCTGATGAAACGCACGAATATCAATGCGATCAGAACTGCACATTATCCCGGTCAACCTGACTTTCTGGAACTCTGCGATGCTATGGGATTTTATGTCATGGAGGAAGCAGATTTGGAATGTAACCAGATGACTTATATCAAAGGCAAGATGAGCAAAATCAGTGAAGATGTAATTTGGGAAGCCAGCTATGTGGATCGGATGATGCGCATGGTACGAAGAGACAAAAATCATCCTTCGATTCTTTTCTGGTCTTTGGGCAATGAATCCGGGTTTGGCAGCAATTTTGTGGTCGGTGGACGAGCAATCAAAGCTTATGACCCCAGCCGCTTGATCCATTATGAAGAAGATCGAGATGCTTCCATAGCAGATATGTATAGCAGTATGTATACCAGACATCATCAACTGGATGTAATGGGCAAGGATGTTTCTAAAAAGAAACCACATGTTGTTTGTGAATATGCTCATGCCATGGGGAATGGCCCGGGTGGATTGAAGGAATACTGGGAACTTTTTGAAAAGTACCCCAGGCTGCAAGGTGGTTTTATCTGGGAATGGATTGATCATGGAATCAAGAAAACAGATGAGAATGGATGCAGCTACTATACTTATGGTGGCGATTATGATGATAATCCCAATAGTGGTGCATTCTGCTGCGACGGTTTGATTCAGGCAAACGGAACTCCTACACCGGCTTTGGCGCAAGTGAAAAAGGTTTTGGAGCCGGTGACGGCAGTCGATTTCTGCCAAGAGGACGGAACCATTGCAATCCAAAATAAATATGATTTTGTGACATTGGATCATCTTACCTGTACTTGCCGTATTTGGTCGGCTTTGGGAGAGCTATGGAAGCAAGAAATCGATATCTCTGCAATTGCACCTCAGACCAGCAAGCGTGTGCAGATTTATAATCCGGAGGATCAGGCAAATTGGTCTGCCAATCAGGAAACTTGGTTGGATTTAAGCTTCTGCTATCGAAATAGACCGGATTGGTGTAAAGAAGATGGCTATGAGACTGCATTTTATCAGGAGAAACTTCAGAAAGTGGTCGGATGTACAGAAACGTTTTGCAAAGAAAACAGGGGAAAGGGAGAATCTGCGGCCTGTCTGAACGTCATACAAGAAGGAAAATATATCCTGATATCAGGCGAGGACTTTGAAGTACGATTTGATCGGATTCATGCAGTGCTAGACGGATATCAGTTCATGGGAAAAACGCTGCTTCATGGAAGTACCGGTTTGAATCTTTGGCGGGCTCCGGTAGATAATGACCGAAATATGAGTAAAATGTGGCAGGAAAATATGGTAAATCATATGTGCAATGTGGTCGATCATATCTCGGTAGAAACTCGATCGGAACAGGTCGTGATCACCTGTAGACAGACTTATGCACCGATTACCATGGAATGGAAGATCTTGCTGGATTCCATCTATACCATTGACGAGACTGGCAGCATTACCCTTGATATAACCGGGGTTCCGGTGGGTACGTTACCGGAATGCTTACCCAGAATCGGACTTCGATTCCTCTTGCCAAGCGACTGCCAAGATGTTCGCTGGTATGGAAGAGGGCCGCTTGAAACTTATGCCGATTGTAAAGAAGGAAATCGAATTGGAATCTATGAAGCGACTGTGGATGAATTTTATTTTCCATATGTTGTGCCACAGGAGACCGGAAACAGAGAGGATACCAGATGGATTCAGATAAAACGCGCGGATCATGTATCCCTTTGGATCGAAACAGAAAAACCATTTAGCTTCAGTACCCTACATTACAGCGAAGAAGACTTGACAAAAGCAACCCACACAAATGAATTACATAAAGAAGAACAAGTATATTTGAATTTGGATTATGGACAGAATGGCTTAGGAAGTGCCAGTTGGGGAGCGGAAACATTGGAGAAAGATCGTTTAAAGCCAGAGCCATTTCATATTGTTTGGAATATGAGAGGTCAGGAGTATTCGTGTGATAACCTGTGGAAGGAGTAAGTGGAGATGAGTATTATTACAAAGAAAACAGCACCATATTTTTTTCTGGCACCGATGATTTTATTGTTTTCAGCATTTATGGCATATCCGATTATTGATTCTTTTCGGCTTAGTTTTCTGGAATTTGAAGGAGGGGTATACAGCTTTGTAGGCTTGCAGAATTATAGGGTCATGTTGAAAGACCCTATATTCTGGAAATCACTGGGCAATACCATTATTTATCTATTGGTACAGGTACCCATCATGGTTTCTCTGTCGCTGCTTCTGGGAGTTTTGGTAGAACAGGATTTTCTGAAATTTCGGGCCGGATATAGAATCGGAGTTTTTCTCCCATCTATTACCGCCTTGGTGGCTTATGCTATGGTATTTAAACTGCTTCTGAATACCGATTATGGCATCATCAACCATGTACTTCGGGCAATCGGATTTGATGGGGTAGATTGGTTGAATACGGTATGGGGAGCGAGATTTTCCATTATCATGGGTATTACCTGGAGATGGACCGGCTACAACACGATCATTATGATTGCCGGTATCAAAGGGATCCCCACGGAACTGTATGAAGCGGCCGATATCGACGGGGCTTCTTTCATACAGAAAATCAAGAGCATTACGATCCCAATGGTCAAACCGATTATGTTGTTTGTCAGCATTACCTCAACGATTGGTCCGCTCCAGTGGGTGGAT
>JAVXIV010000068.1:0-9081 GCA_036785645.1 Hungatella sp. | reverse complement strand
AAGAATCATTTCCTAAAAAATTGTACCATATATATCAGTGCAAAACAACCAAAGAATTTGCTGCTTCCGTAACACTGCTTTTTGAAATTGCTATATATTTCAGTATACATGGGCAGTGAAAAGTTTTCAATAGAAACAATCCCTCCAAGCAATTTTATGGTGTCTTTGCACAGTTGCCTCAAATGCAACAGAGTTGACACTCATGAAAAAATGGTATTCTTTAAATGATAGTTTCTAATATTGAAATGCTTGTTCGGTGCGCTTTGTGCTTAGTGAGCAAGCTCCCATGCACAAAGTGTGCCGATATTTCTGCATGGCTAAATAATAACCAAAATCTAAAAGAAATATAAACAAAGTGTTTACAATTTGTACAGTATCTGCTAGAATGTAGAGGTAAATAGGAAGTGCATATGTTTGTTTTGACGTATGTACTATTCTTGGGAGTAACTTGTATACTAGAATACAATTGCGCCGAAATATAAAATGCAATCAGACAGAAAATAGTAATTATTATTTTTTTGCCATGATTGTTAAAAAAAAGACAAACCAAAGTAAGGAGGAAGCATGTATACTCTGGGAATAGATATCGGTTCTACAACCTCGAAGTGCATCATATTGAAAGACGGAACAGAGATTATCGCTCATGCGCTGATTGTCGCGGGAACGGGCACCCAGGGACCGGAGCAGGTATTGAAAAAGGTATTTGCAGAGAGCGGAATTACAAAATCGGAAATTGCTTATACAATTGCTACCGGCTATGGGCGGAAGAATTTTGCAGAAGCAGATGATGAATTGAGTGAGTTAAGCTGCCATGCCAAGGGTGTGCATTTTGTATTTCCGAATGTACACACGGTGATTGATATCGGTGGTCAGGATGCGAAAGTATTATCGCTGAATGAAGCCGGAAGAATGACGGAGTTTTTGATGAATGACAAATGTGCGGCGGGTACCGGAAGGTTCCTAGATGTTATGGCTAACATTTTACAGCTGCAGATCGACGATTTGGAAATTGAGGCTGCCGCGGCTACGGCTCCGGTCAAGATATCCAATACCTGTACGGTATTTGCAGAATCCGAAGTCATTTCTCAATTGGCATCCGGTGTGGAGATCCCTAATTTGGTAGCCGGGATTTGTGAATCCGTAGCAGGCAGAGTTGCTTCTCTGGCAAAACGGATCGGCATCAGGGAACAGGTCTGTATGAGCGGAGGTGTTGCACAAAATGGAGGAGTTCGTGCAGCAATGGCAAAAGAATTGGATTGTGAAATCTATTATTCCCCCATGGCTCAGCTGTTGGGAGCGTTGGGGGCAGCCTTGCATGCATATGAGCAAGCAACAAAATAAAGGAGGTAAGATTGATGGGAGAAGAAGTTAAAAAACCAAAGTATGTACCGGATCCAAATTCAGCCAAGTTCAAATTGAATGCGATTGTTGAAAAGCATTACAAAGAGATTCAAGAGGCGAAGGATAGGGGCGAGAAGATTGGCTGGTGCGCAAGTAACTTTCCACAGGAGATTTTCCAAACTTTGGGAGTAAAGGTATGCTATCCGGAGAATCAAGCAGCAGCGCTTGCCGCCAGAGGCGCAGGCGAGAAACTGTGTTCCGTATCGGAAGCGGATGGGTATTCCAATGATATTTGTGCTTATGCCAGAATTAGCTTGGCTTACATGAAGGTAAAGGACGCTCCGGAACAGAATATGCCACAGCCGGATTTCTTGCTTTGTTGTAATAACATCTGTAATTGTATGATTAAGTGGTATGAGAATATCTCGAAAGAATTACAGATTCCGTTGATTTTGATTGATATTCCTTTTAATCCGGATTATGAAGTATCCGATGCACAGATTCAGTATGTCAAAGCTCAGTTTTTGACGGCAATCAAACAATTGGAAGAAATCACCGGAAAGAAGTGGAGCGAGGAAAGATTTAAAGAGGTTATGGCCATCTCTAATCGGACGTCGAAAGCGTGGCTGGAGGCTACCGATTACACCAAATACACACCATCACCACTGAATGGATTTGATCTGCTGAACCATATGGCAGTTGCCGTATGCGCAAGAGGAACCGTGGAAGCAGCGGAAGCATTTGAATGCCTGCTGGAAGAATATAAGAAGGCGGTAGCAGAGGGAACCAGTACGTTCCGTGCAGAAGAAAAATACAGAATTATGTTTGAAGGAATTGCCTGCTGGCCACATCTGCGTGTAACCTCTAATGGATTGAAGTCCAGAGGAATCAATATGGTAGCTACGATTTATGCAGATGCGTTTGGTATGCTGTATGATGATTTTGACGGTCTGATTAAATGCTACTGCAATGTTCCAAATGCCATGAACTTAGAGCATGCAAGAGATGTCCGCAATAACATTGTAAAGAGAACCAACACCGAGGGATTGTTGGTACATACCAATCGTTCCTGCAAGTTATGGAGTGGTTTTATGTATGAAATGAGCCGCCAAATTGGACAGGAATGTGATGTTCCGGTTACCTCCTTTGATGGAGATCAGGCGGATCCCCGTAATTTCTCAGAAGCTCAATATGAAACACGCGTACAAGGCTTAGCTGAGATTATGGAAGCCAATAAAGGAGGAAAATAATTATGGCAGTAAATGAATTATTAGCCGCATTTCATGAGATTGCTTCATCTCCGAAAAAGCAGTTAGATCATTATTTAGCAATGGGGAAAGAGGTCATTGCCTGTGCTCCTATTTACATACCGGAGGAGATTATCCATTCGATGGGATTGGTTCCGATGGGAGTATGGGGAGCAGATACCGAAATAAAAGAGGCAAAAAGATATTTTCCTGCATTTATCTGCGGAATTATGCAGTCCATTTTGGAATTGGGTATTCAGGGAAAGTATCAAGGTATTTCCGCACTGGTAGTGCCATCCTTATGTGATTCGCTCAAGTGCTTGGGACAAAACTGGAAATATGGTGTTGCCGATATTCCATTTATTCCGGTTACTTGCCCCCAGAATCGCAAGGAAGACTATGGAAAGAATTTTACAAAAGCAGGTTATGAGCGCATGATTGCCGACTTGGAGGTAGCTACGAAAGCAAAATTCAGCGAGGCAGCACTTACGAAATCCATTGTCGTTTATAATGAACATAATCGTGTTATGCGGGAATTAGATCAAGTTTTAGCAGATCATCCAAGCATTACGGCCTCTCAAAGAAGCGATATTTATAAGAGCGCGTGGTTCCTCTTGAAAGAAGAGCATACCGAGATGGTTCGGAATTTATTGGCAGAAATTCAGAGCATGCCGCCAGAAGAAAACCATAAAATCAAAGTCATTACTTCGGGAATTTTAGCAGACAATCAGAATTTGCTGGATCTCTTTGAAACAAATGGCTTGCAGATTGTGGCCGATGATGTCGCCGAGGAATCCAGACAGTACCGTGTAGATACTCCGGAAAGCGGCAATCCGATGGATGCCTTGGCACAAAAGTTTGCAGATATGGACCATTGTTCAGTGCTTTACGATCCGGATAAAAAACGCCCGGATTATATTGTGGATTTGGTGAAGAAAACCCATGCAGCCGGAGTCGTGATTCTGATGACGAAGTTCTGTGATCCGGAAGAGTTCGATTATGTATTGATTAAAAAAGCCTGCGAAGCAGCGGACATTCCAACCATCCAGATCGAGGTAGATCGCCAGATGGGAAGTTATGAACAGGCAGGTACGATGATTCAAACCTTTAAAGAAATACTGGCATAAATAAAAGTTATGAGTAGGAATTCATAAGAGAAAAGGGGATAAAATTATGATCGATAAAAATAAAATGCCCATTGCAATGGGCGTCGCATTTGTATGGTTTACAACACAGTTTGGCGGAGGCTTTGCTTCCGGTGCACAGCTGCTTTCTTATTTTGTTAAATTTGGTATTTGGGCACTCATTACTCCGATTATTGCCCAGGCGATTGGTGCGGTATTCCAATGGTACGCATTGAGATATGCTAAAAATCATGATACATATGATTACCGAAGCTTTACCGATAGTTTCTTTGGAAAATATAAAGTTATATTTTCCAATCTATATGAAATAGTTTACTTATTTACGATCTGCTTAGCACCTTCGGTAGCCTTTGCAACCGGTGGATCGACGATGAACCAGTTACTGGGTATTCCTTATATTGTATGTACTTTAATTATCGGTGTCTTTATCTTTGTGCTGGCTATTTATGGTACCGAACTGGTTCGTAAAGCCGCTGCTACGTTGTCTGTTCTTATTATCTTGGGCTTGTTAGTGGTATATGTACCAAATATTATTGCACAGTGGGGCACGATCTCTGCCAATATTTCGGCTATGGCAGCAGAACCGGCACCGGCAGGTCCTGCATTCTGGCGCTGTTTTGTATATGCTTCCTTCCAGTTGGCTTCCATTGGTTTGCTGACGCAGCATGCAAAAGCATTTACCAGTGCCAAAGAAGCGGCAACCAGTATGATTTATGGTTTCCTCGTGAATGCATTTGTCATTGTGATGTGTACTTTGGGTATGATTGCAATTGCTCTGAATCCTGAACTGAATAAAGTGAGTGTTCCTACTTTGTTATTAGTACAAAATGGTGTGGGCGCTTCCGTATTAACACCTATTATTTCCTTGTTAATCATTCTGGGTGCAGTTTCTACCGCAGTTAACATGATTGCCGGCGCAGTAGAGCGTTTTGTACATGGTATGGAGAAGAAAGAAACAACAGAAGTAGCAGATTCCAAGAGAAAAATGCGTACGCTTCTGATTGCATTGGGATTTGTAATTTTGACATTCTCAATTGCTCAGTTTGGCTTGATTCCATTAGTTAATAAAGGCTATGGCTACTTGGGCTATCTGACCATTTTCGTCATCGTTATTCCATTCATTATCCGTATGGTGGGAGAAGCTATGGGAAAGATATCAAAATAAAAATTTGAAAAAAACATTTAAATGATGAGGCAAATCCCTCACTCCTGGGTAAGAAGTGAGGGAATTTGTTGAATTTATCACTGCCTATATGTGCGTGCAAGATAGCACGTATGGAGGAAATTATGACGGAACTTACATCAAAAACAATTGGGCGTTGTCTTTGCGAGAGGGCAAGAAAAACGCCGGATCTGATCGGACTCAGTCATCGGGACGAGCAGTATACATGGCAGGAAGTGGATACGATTTCTGACTCTATGGCACTGATCTACCAAAACTGCGGAATAAAACGGGGTGACCATGTTGCAATATGGGGGGTCAACAGTCCTAGATGGGTGTTGACCTATTATGCGTTAGCCAAAATAGGTGCTATCCAAGTTTTGATCAGTACTTGTTTTAAAAAGGAAGAATTGGAACACATTTTGCGTGATAATGATGTGAACTTTTTATTTTACGGAATTGGGTGCAAAGATATTAAATATCAGACCATCTTGGAGCAGATCTCATGGGATCAGCTTCCGGTCTTTCAAGGTAAAATTCCACTGGAAGGCGAGGAACAGGGTGAATGTGATATGCGCGATCAATTCCCTGATCCGATATCACCACAGAACAGAGCCGAGCTGCTCGATGCAGAAGCAAGAATCAAACCGGAGGATACTGCAAGTATTTTGTTTACTTCGGGGACAACTAGCAGTCCTAAAGGGGTGATGCTGTCTCATAAAAACCTTCTGGGAAATTCACAGGAACTGGTCAGACAGATGCATTGGAATGAAAGCGATCGATTTTGTCTCTCTGTTCCGCTGTTTCACTGCTTTGGTATTACAGCCGGAATTTTGGCGGGACTTCATGCGGGAGCGGATGTTCATTTATTAAAATATTATAAGACGATAGAGGTGCTAGAGCAGATTGACCGACATCATTGCACCGTACTCAATGGGGTGCCGACTATGTTTCTGGCCATGATAAAAAATTCAAACAGACCGCTATACAATCTATCTTCCTTAAGGAGCGGTATTATAGCGGGTTCTCCGATATCGGAAACAGAATATCGCAGGATATGTGAAACGTTAAATTTGAAACATTTGCAGACCTCTTATGGTCAGACAGAGTCTTCGCCCTGTATTACGATCTCGGCATATGAGGATTCTATGGAGAGGAAAGCGACTTCCGCCGGAAAAAAGATAGCCGGAATCGAATTGATGATTTGGAATCAAGGGGAACAAAAGGAAGCCAAAATCGGAGAAAGCGGAGAGATCTTAACGAGAGGCAGCCATGTCATGCAAGGTTATTATCATCGACCGGAGGAAACTCGTGAAGTGCTGGACGAACAGGGCTGGCTTCATACCGGAGATTTGGGATATTTGGATGGTGATCACTATTTACATGTCAGCGGCAGAATTAGGGAGATGATTATCCGCGGCGGTGAAAATATCGCACCCTTAGAAATAGAAAACTGCATTCGGCAGATGGAGCAGGTGGAAGCGGTTAAAGTAATCGGGATACCCGCAGAGGTTTTGCAGGAGAAAATTGCGGCATGTATCATTCTAAAAAAGGGCTGCGTGGTGCAAGACGAGGATGTGAAACAATTTGTAAAAGCCAGATTAGCGGATTATAAAGCACCTGAATTTATACTATTATTTTCGGAGTTTCCGCTTAGCGCAAGTGGAAAAGTAGTGATCAAAGAGTTGAGGCGGAAAGCCATGGAAATGATAAAAACGAAATATTAAGGAGGATCCAACGATGTATTTTACAGAGCAGCATGAATTAGTGAGAAAATTGGCAAGAGAGTTTGCAGAAAAAGAATTGACGACTGAGATTCTGGATCAAGTAGAAGAATCAGAAGTGTTTCCGGAAGAAATTCTGACGAAAATGGCAAAGGCAGGCTTCTTTGGGATTAAAGTACCGAAAGAATTGGGTGGTTCCGGAATGGATAACCGTTCTTATGTCATTGTGATGGAAGAAATCGCACGGGTCAGCGGGGTAGCCAGTATCTATGTTTCTTCCCCGAACTCCCTGTCGGGAGGACCGCTGCTGCTGTCGGGAAATGATGAGCAGAAGGCAAAATATTTAAAACCGATTATGACCGGCGAAAAAAAATTGTGTTTTGCTTTGACCGAACCGGGAGCCGGTTCTGATGCGGGCGGCATGACGAGCACCGCAGTGCGGGATGGAGAGTATTATGTTTTAAACGGACGTAAAACTTTTATTACTATGGCACCGCTTGCAGATTATGCGGTTATTTATGCAAAGACCGATATGAGCAAAGGAACCAGAGGAATTTCAGCATTCATTGTAGATATGAAGCTTCCGGGTGTATCTTGTGGTAAAGCGGAAAGGAAGATGGGAGTCATCGGCTGTGCAACCAGCGACATTATTTTGGAGAATGTGAGAGTTCATCAAAGCGATTTACTGGGAGAAGAGGGAAAAGGATTTATTAATGCGATGAAGACTCTGGATACCGGTCGTATGGGGGTTGCAGCACAGTCTATTGGTGTGGCGCAGGGCGCTTTGGATGAAGCCATTAAATATGCCAAGGAAAGAAAACAATTTGGCAAGCGCATTGGCGATTTTCAAGGAATCAGTTTTATGATTGCGGATATGGCTGCGAAGCTGGAGGCTGCGAAGCTGTTGACTTATAAAACGGCATATTTAAAGGATACCAATCAGGATGCATCCATGGCAGCGTCGATGGCGAAGTATTTTGCAGCTGAGGTTTGCAATGAAATCGCAGGCAAAGCGGTTCAGATTCACGGCGGCTATGGCTTCATTAAGGAATATAAAGTAGAGCGTATGTATCGTGACTGCAGAGTATTTACTATTTATGAAGGCACATCTCAGGTACAGCAGATGGTGATTGCCGGAAAATTGTTGAAAAAATAAAAGGAGGAACAGTCAGAATGAAGATATTAGTATGTGTAAAACAGGTACCGGACACCAATGAAGTAAAAATTGACCCTGTAAAGGGTACCTTAATCCGCGATGGTGTTCCCAGTATATTAAATCCGGATGATGCCAATGCCTTGGAGGCGGCATTACAGATCAAAGATCAGGATCCGAATACCGTGATTGCGGTATTGACGATGGGGCCGCCACAGGCTACTTATATGCTAAGAGAATGTTTGGCGATGGGAGCGGATGAAGCATATTTATTAAGCGACCGAGCTTTTGGAGGTGCCGACACTTGCGCTACGTCTACAACGCTTGCAGCGGGTATTAAAAAAGTAGAAGGCGTAGATATCATCTTTGCAGGCCGTCAGGCAATTGATGGAGATACCGCTCAGGTTGGCCCTCAAGTAGCACAGCGTTTGAATCTTCCCGTTGTGACTTATGTTCAGGATATTAAATTGGAACCCGGTAAAGCGGTTGTTCAGAGACAGTTAGAAGATGGGTATGAGCTGATCGAAGTTTCGACTCCTTGTGTACTGACTGCCGTGAAGGAATTAAATGAACCCCGCTATATGAGCATTGGTGGAATTGCAGAAGCATATCAAAAAGAAATCACCGTTTGGAATCACAGCGATGTGGAGCTGGATCCAAAAAATTGCGGTTTAAATGCATCTCCGACACAGGTATTTCGTTCGTTTACCCCACCACCTAAGGGTCAAGGTGAAATGTTAAGCGGAAGCATACAGGAAATGAGTGCGGCGCTAGTTGGAAAATTGAAGGAAAAACACTATATCTAAGTGAGGAAGGACGGATAAAAATGGCAGTAAATGTAATCAAAGAAAAATGCAAGGGTTGTTCGATTTGTGTGAAGAACTGTCCTTTTCAGGCAATTACGATGGAAGGAAAATTGGCAGTCATCGGAGTTGCCTGTACCGGATGTGGTGTTTGTGTGGAAAAATGTCCATTTCAGGCAATTGAGAAAACTGAAGAGGTACGTGAAACGATTGATTTAGACGCTTACAAAGGTGTTTGGGTATTTGCGGAGCAAAGAGAAGGAAAATTGATGCCTGTTGTACCGGAGCTTTTAGGCGAGGGTAAAAAGCTTGCAGGGGAAGTTGGCTGTGAACTTTGCGCAGTTCTTTGCGGAAATGGAGTCAGGAATCTTGCAGATGAATTGTTTGCCTATGGTGCAGATAAGGTTTATCTTGCAGAGGATCAGGAATTGCAAACTTATCGAACCGATGCTTACACCAAGGTTATTTTTGAAGCAATTGAGGCATATAAACCGGAAATCGTGTTG
>JAVXIV010000067.1:0-9087 GCA_036785645.1 Hungatella sp. | reverse complement strand
GAATGGTGATTAAATCTATGGCACCGCTTCCGGCACCTACAAAATATACCATATGCTTCTCCTCTAGTCTGCATTTCTCACAATCATTAAAGAATAATAACCGGCGTCTTCCGGTATATCTTTGGCGCTTCGCGCAATCCGTTCTCCCGGCATTCCACAGTTTTCAACCATAGCAACTTCATAACTCCCCTGCAAAAGCTGCTGTTTCACCTCTTGCATCCGGCTTCCGGCTTTCATTAAGACCTTCACACCCGGAAGTTTCAGCCCCTCATCGATCTGGTAAGATGCCGGAAGAATATGTAATTCTTCCGAATTTTTTACAAGTGGAATCTGAAACCTAGCCGCTGCCGCACAAAAAGACGGAATGCCGCTGACCGCTTCTGTTTCATAACCCAAGGCTTTGATTCCCTCCAGCAGATACATACTGCTGGCATAAATGAGCGAATCTCCCAAGGTCAACAGAGCCACATGCTTCCCTTCTTCTAGGCAAGCTGCCAGAAGTGCAATGCCTTCTCGGTGACTTTTTGCAATACAAGCAGCATCCTTCGTCATAGGAATATCCACGCAAACCAGTTGCTTTCCCAGAATCTCCGGAACTGCCTGCACCGCAATCCGGTAAGCCGTACAGCGTGTTGGATCTCGATGCGGAATGGCGATGACAGGACATTCCCGCATGCGCCTCACTGCTTTTAAAGTCAGCAGCTCCGGATCTCCCGGTCCCACTCCGACTGCATATAAAATCCCCTTCATAAATTCTCCCTCTTCCAATGTTCTATCAGGGAATCTGCATCCCGACTTTTACCAAGTATACCGTAAACCAAGGAAAATGTCACCACTTCTATTCGTATTTTTCCATGACTCCATACCATTAAAACTTCTTGGATCGCTCTGACCACCGCATCCATCACCGTTTCCATACATCCCGACTTTTGAAGCATTTCCAACGCGTCCTCCGTGGTATTGGCTCTTTGAATTTGTTCTCCAAGATCCGGATTGCGGACATAACCCGCCAAGATCTCCATTCTACGATCTCCGTATTTTGAATGCGTATTGGGAACTCCTCCCGCCACCTTGATTAGCTTTCCCAAATGCCCAACAAAAAGCAGCGATGTGATTCCTTCCTCTTCCAGCATGGCTATCGTATCTGCTACAAAATTACTGCATTTTACGGCATGAGACAGAGGTAATTGCAGCTCTTCCTGTAGAAAATGCTCTCCATAATTTCCGGGAGTCAAGATGATTTCCTGCCGTCCCATCGCAGCCTGCATATGAATCTCTAACCGAATGGTATCCAGAAGTGCCTGTTCACTCATGGGTTCTACGATTCCACTGGTTCCCAAAATCGAAATGCCCCCCACAATTCCAAGTTTTGGGTTAAAGGTTTTCTCCGCCAGCTTTACTCCCTCCGGAATCTGAATCCGAATCAAGAGATCTTCCACATACGCTGCACAAACAGCTACTTCTGCCACTGCTTCGTAAATCATCTGCCTTGGAATTGGATTGATGGCATACTTACCCACCGGACAGGCAAGTCCGGGTTTTGTGACCATTCCAATCCCCCGACCACCGGTCAGATACAACTGGGGAAATTGTTCCGATTGATACCAAACAGGCTCAATTTTCTCGGGTCGGTTTTCTACCGATGCATAAATCCAAGCGGCATTGGTTACATCCGGATCATCTCCCGCATCCTTCTGAACTCGAAAACAACAGAGTTTATCATCCTCTGAATCGGCTTCTGCTTTCAAGTGCACCATCAGCCCTTTGGGTGTCACAATGGCAATTTCATCATCCATTTTATGTAGCAACAAACAGGCAGCGGCTGCCTTCGCTGCCGCTGCCGCACAGGTTCCTGTTGTAAAACCGCTTCTCAGTGCTTGCTTTTCCATAGGTACACCTCGATCTAGATTTTTTTAAAGCTCCGCAAGAGCGTTTTTCTTCAGTTCTCGTTTCCGTTTGGTCACCAGACCTCCGATCCTACCGCTTTCCTTGGCGGTCAGACTTCGCCAGCCGCCGCTCATCACTTTATCACTCAATCCTAACTCTGCAGCAATTTCATATTTTAATAATTCTTCCGGCTTTAAATTCTTTGGATCAAATGAGTCTTCTCTTTTTGACATAAGAATGGGTATCTCCTTTCCTGTTATTTCCCTAGGAGTATACCCGTATTTGAGGAACCTATTCCGTTTTAAGGCGCTTTGGTAAAAGCAAATAGCAAACAGCAAACAAGACTGCGGATAATGCAATATCAAAAACCTTAACCATGCCGGTACTCGCAAAACACGCCAAAACCGAATTCCATCCACGTGCCAACAATTGATGGTAATAGTTTTGCTCTGCTATCGCAGTTGAAACTCCACCATGCCACAAGATCAGAGTTCCTGCCAACAAGGTAGATGCTACGATCACCGCAAGGATAATCGGAAGAATCCGTTTGCATACAATCCTACCATCTTTCTTTAAATTCAATCCCACAATCAGAGCTGTTGCCGCACTGATTGAATAGTATACCAAGGAACTGGCATCATAAACAAAGATAGAGAGAAAGAAGTTATTGATAAGTCCCACCAGCAGTCCTGCAGCAGGCTCCAGAACCACAGCTGCTAAAGCAGTTCCTGTCATATCCAGCCACACCGGCCAGTTATAATATCCGGCTAATCTTGTGCAAACTTCGTTAAGCAGTACACATAGGATCATCACAATCAAATAGCGTTTCTTATTGTTCATCGGTATCCCCCCCTTTCTGGATCTGTTCCGGGGTCTCTCCGTCAGCAATTCCTTCCGCTACCTCGGCCGCTCTTTTTTTTGCAGCTTCCATAATCGACTGCGCTGCCACAGAGGCGGCATCTTCCGGTGTATCATCCTCGGCATCTTTCACAGCCGACTTCGCAGCCTCCTTGGCCACTGCTTTCGCCAGCTCACGTTCTTCCTTATCACGAGTCATTTCATTCATAAATCCGGAGGTTACAACACCTGCCGGCAATGCAATCACCGCAATACCAAAGACTGAAGATATCATGCTGATCAGCCGCCCCACAATTGAAACCGGATAGATATCTCCATAGCCTACGGTGGTCAGAGCCGTCGTGGCCCAATAGAGGGATTCAAAGAAGTCCTCAAAGGTATCCGGTTCATAGCAGAACATAATCAACGCTGAAATAAAGATATAAGCCACCGCGATGACCAATACGGACACCAACGTCTGTTTCTCTTTCTTGAGCACATTGGAGACATAGGTAAAGCTCTTAGAATAATGCATGATTTTGACAATACGGAACGCGCGCAGCATCTTGAATTGTTTTCCCAGTAAGCCTAGCGTAGGGAAGATCGCCAAGATATCGCAAATCGCCCATGGAGATAATGGATATTTTACAAAAGCCCATGGGTCACCAATTTCGTTGCGTTTGTAATCATGTACCATAAAACGCAGTACATAATCCATAAACAATAAGTAAACTGCCAGATTATTGATATCATACAGCAAGGGTGTGGTTTCCTTAAACATCAATGGCACCAGACTGATCACCGACACTGCCGTAATAAACATATCATAAACTTGTGCAATGCCGTCTCCCGGTTCTGTTTTTTCGATAATTTGATAGATTCTTTGTCTCACGATGTTGTCCTCTCTTAGTCTTTAATCAAACATGTAAGCAGATATTGGCAACAAGATATGACCGGCCAAAATCAATATAAGAATTGTCCAAAACATCAAGCGCCCAAATGCGCCCGCAAATTCTTTATCTTCATACTTATTGCGGATTCGGTTAATGTTAATGACCGAGAAAGCAACCGCCAAAATCGTAAAGATCCCCCAGAAGTTCACATACTCCAAAAGTCCGATTTCCAAAGCATCCGGCAATAAATTGGCTCCTACCATGATGTTGCTGACCGTACCAAATAAAGCAGCCGGAAGCATACCAAGCGGATCAATGCGATGATAGGTATTAATAAACAGGGTAATCAGCACCCAAGTGGTCGTTCCCAGTAACGCGATAAAGCATTTGACATAGGTCCCCCAGCTATCGCGGTTGATCTCCAACGCTGTCACAAATTCGGATGTATAGACTGCTTCGGTCAGTTCCGGATCTCCATGGGTTCCATCATACTGAAAATCAATCACGCCATTGGTATATCTGCGAACACCATATCCGGAAATGTTTAAATTAGTATTGAGCTTACTATTCTCCGTATCGGGCAGAAACACCATCTTTGTCACCGGATAACTCGATTCCAAGTACATCTTGAGCTGCTGCGAATCCAGTGGGAAACGTCTGGTCCAGTAGTTTTTGGTCACGGATACATCACACCGCACCAATTGATAATTCTGACCATTCTCATGGTAATCCTTCACCACCTCCATCTTGTTCATATAGCCTTTGTAAATACGGAAATGATTTTTCATATCCAGATCTTCGCTGCCGTCCCATTTAAACCAAGCGAGAAATACCACACGGTAGTAATTGCTTTTTAAAGAAAGTTCTTTCAGGTTCTCAATATAGGTTCCTACCGTAACCGGTACCGCTGCCGTGCTAAGCTCCTCAACCTTTATCACAACGGCAGGATCTTCATACAAAATATGATCCCAGTAGTAATCCTCGTTCATACGATCCTTCGATAATACATAAGTTCCGTATGCCAGAAACATAACTCCGATCAAAACAACGGCACCCCAAATATAAAGAATTTTCTTTTTCTTCCAGTCCTCCATGTTTTTAAAATCAAACAAGATTTTCATAAGTAAATTTCCTTCCTACAATTTCTTCTCATCTTAAACACTTAAGACTATGATAAGATAATTTTCATACTTTTTCAACTCTTTTTTCATAAATAACAGTTTCTTTGCGGAAGAAAAGGAGTTTCTAACTAAGAAAAAGAGCCAAACACCACACTGACCTTTACGGTTCGTGCGGTGTTTGGCTCTTTTGGTCTTAAAGCGTTTTTTTTTATATTTCCTTGGGAATAATGATTGCCGCTACAAAATAGACGAAAATTCCGGCTCCCGAGCAGGCAAAAATCGCCCACAACAAACGAATCAGCGTAGGATCAATATCAAAATACTCGCCGATCCCTCCGCATACCCCACATAGCATCTTGTTCCGATCAGAACGATACAACCTCTTCTTTGGATCCATCATCAAAAACCCCCTTCTTTTTATAATGATTCATAAAATGTGATTTCAATGGCACCTGCACTGCACTCCAAATCCATAGTTCCCTGAGCTGTTTGGTGAGCGATATGATGTTTTTTTCCCATACCGGAATAGTCCCGGTTATCCAGGCTAATCTCTCCGACGCTTACCTGAATGTCATAATTGAAGTCTTCCTTTTTGCCAAGCAGCTTCATCTCCAAACTGCCTACTTGACAATCTGCTTCCACCACATTGTTGACCACTCCCTGGTAAATCACTTCTCCTGCCTTGCACTCCCCTGCAAAATTGTTCACAGTTCCATTTTCCACAGTTGCAGAACCTGCTTTCACATCCATATTTAATTTTCCACATTCCAATTGCTCTGCGATAAATTCTCCGGCTTTTACATCCACTTCTACGGTATCAAATAGATAACCGGTCGGTACCAAAATTTGAATCTCCCGGCCATGATGAAGATGATCAAAACCTCTCTGATTCTGTTTTATGCGAGTTTCTATATACAGCGTCTCACCATCCTGATAGCATTCATAGCCACCATCGCCCGATCCAATGCTTACCTGAATTTGCTCTCCCGCATCACCGCTTAGCACCTGTACAAAACCGCCGGACATATCGATATTCAAATTCTTCACTTCTACGAAATTTTGATTGGATTCCCCTTCTCCGACGTCCCACTCCTCATCATAGTTACTCCAGTCCCATCCATCACCCTCATAACCAAAACCAATCGATGGCAAATCCATCAGAGACGCTCCCATGGCTACCGCTGCCGCCGAGATACCGATTCCAAAAACCAACAGGACTGCTGCAAGGATCAAACACACTTTTGAGAATTTTTTCATTTGGTACCTCCCTTTCTGTGAATCAGCCTGCTAAACAAATCCACGGTTCCACGTATCAGCCATGGTAAAAATCTACCATAAAATTGAACACCCAGCACAAGGAAGAGGAAGGCCAGACCAAGCATCAAACAAGCGATTCCTATGGTCAGTAATGCCCCAAGCGGATTGACTGCCAGATAAATCACCCCCATGACTCCGGCCACAATTCCGCTCACAAAGAAAGCCAGGGTCATAACTCCCACAACTATGACGCAGCATAGCAAAATGCTCAAAAGTGCCGCCAGTATCCCAAATGCACTTCCGCCAACGCCCAACAGAAGGGGCGAGGCTACCAGAATCAAAATACTCCATAGCACAACTTTTAAGACTTTGCTGGTTCTGGGGGCTGTTGTTTCGGTTTTGGGATCTACCTGTTCGGATGTTCCTGCGGCGGTTCGATCCGAAGTTGGCCGCGCTCCGACCTCCGGCAGATCATAACGTTTGGCCACTTGATAATTAGGATCGCGAAAACGTTCATCCTCAAAGCCACGCTCTGTAAATTCTCCGCCATCCTCTATATGTCCTGCAATGTCAGAACGTATGATTGCCGCAATCCGCTCCGGACTGCCAAATTCTGCAATGGCTTGTTCTGCCTCCGCACCGGCTTCTTCCAAATAATCACGATAATATGCCAATGCATCTGCCTTATCTTCCTCGGGAATATCCTGCAGCAGATATTCCAGCTCTTTCATAAATGTTTCCTTACTCATCTGTCCGCCTCCTCGAATATTCTGGATATCTTCTCTGAATAGCTTCCCCACTCACCCTTGTAAAGATTGAGCTGGACTCTGCCTTTTTCTGTAATTTTATAATATCTGCGATTTCTTCCATCAATTGCCAGATCATAAACTTCCAAGCATTCCTCTTTCTGAAGCCTTCGCAGCACCGGATACAAGGTGGATTCCGAAACTTCAATTGCTCCTCTTACATCTTGAGTGATCTTATAGCCATAAGTTCCATCCAAATCTCTGGACACCACTGCCAGTACGATTGCATCCAAAAGAGCTGCACCTGTATTAAATACCATATCCTCACTCCTATTCTTGTATAGTATTGTTTACCCATCTATATTATACATCATATAGCATACATATACTATATACCGAATAGTATTATATGTCAATAGTTTTTTACAAAAATACCGGCAGATATAAATATCTGCCGGCAAACAAAAAGCTGCCAACTCTCATTGGCAGCCTCAAAATTAAAAATTATTCTTGTGTAGGAATCTCTACATCTGAAAATTCGGTTTCTTCTACCGGAGCTTCCAAAGCCTTCATGCTCAAACTGATCTTGCGATCGGCTTCGTTGAAGTCTACGATTCTGGCTTCGATCTCCTGACCAACTCTTAGTACATCAGAAGGCTTCTCTACATGCTCTCTGGATATCTGGGATACATGAAGTAACGCATCTACACCCGGTTCCAATTCGACGAAAGCGCCGAAATCAGTCATACGAGCAACGCGGCCTATTACAATATTGCCTACCGCATATTTGTTTGCAGCATCTGCCCATGGATTTGCATCTGGGAATTTCAAGCTCAGTGCAATCTTCTCACCGCTGATATCTTTGATCAGAGACTGGATGACCTCGCCTGCTTTAAATACCTTCTTAGGATTCTCAACACGTCCCCAAGACATCTCGGAGATATGCAACAAACCGTCTGCACCGCCTAAATCGATAAATGCACCGAAATCGGTTACATTCTTGATGATACCTTCCACAACATCGCCAACTTTAATCTTCTCAAATAAAGCCTTCTGCATCTCAGCTCTCTTCGCTGCCATAAGCTGCTTACGATCACCGATCACTCTTCTTCTGCGAGGATTGAATTCTGTAATCACAAACTGAATCTCCTGCCCCGCATATTTGGAGAGATCTTTCTCATAAGAATCAGATACCAGACTTGCCGGGATAAAGATTCTTGCATCATCTACCACCACACTCAATCCACCATCCAGTACCTGAGCTACCTTGGCAGTCAATACTTCTTGATTGTTGAATGCTTCTTCGAGCTTCTTGTTGCCTCGATCAGCAGCCAATCTCTTATAAGATAAAGCTACCTGTCCTTCGCCGTCGTTGACTTTTACTACTTTGGCTTCCATCTCGTCGCCTACTTGTACAAGAGTTCTTAAGTCTAACCCTGACTCGTTGGAATATTCACTGCGTGGAATAATTCCGTCTGATTTATAGCCTATATTCAAGACGATTTCATCTTCTTTAACATCGATGACCTTACCAGTGACAACCTCTCCTGTACGTATTGTTTTTAATGATTCCTCTAACATTTGTTCAAAACTTAATTCTGACATTAGTATGAACCTCCTCAATAATATAGTTAGGGGTTGATGCCCCTGCTGTAATACCTACGCTGCGCACAGAAGTTACACTTTCAGGATTTAAATCGCCCAGTGTTTGGATATAGTAAGTATTCTTACATTCCTTTTGACATATCTCGTATAGCTTCTGAGTATTGGAACTGGACTTCCCGCCAATCACGATCATGGCATCCACTTCCGAAGCAATACGCTTAGCCTCCACTTGTCTTTCCTGTGTTGCATTGCAAATCGTATTTAAAACAAGTATATCATAACCCTTTTTTGAAACTTTTTCAACTAATTCTTGAAATTTCTTGTAATTATATGTCGTTTGCGAAACAACAGCTAGTTTTTCACTCGGTAAAAGCGGTAAATTTTGGATATCACCTTCGTGATTCAGCACCAAAGTACGGGCATCTCCCCACCCTTTAATTCCGATCACCTCCGGGTGTGTTTCATCCCCAATGATGAGCACTCGCCTGCCGCTTTGGTTTTGCTCTTCTACAATCTTGTGAATTTTTTTTACGAAAGGACACGTAGCATCCACAACGTGGATCCCCGGGTGTTTCAGTAATTCATAAACAGATTTTCCCACACCATGAGAACGGATAATGACCGTAGCATCTGTCAGATTCTCCAGTTCTTGTTCCGTATCAAGCACCTTTACACCCTTGTATTCTAAATCCCGTACCACTTCTTCATTGTGAATAATCGGTCCAAACGTATAGATCGGCC
>JAVXIV010000066.1:0-9117 GCA_036785645.1 Hungatella sp. | reverse complement strand
TACCAGTGCTGTTAACTTCTTTCTTCTCATCATTCATTCCTCCTTGTTTATTGTTTGTTACTTAATGCGAAGCCAAAATCCATTCTTCTATTTTGAAATGTTTCTAACTTCCTTTTATAGGCAGAATCCTTTGACACATCATGATTCTCTTGGGGATCCTTTTCCAAGTCAAATAATAGTTCCGATTGATCTTCTTCGTACCAATGATACTTCAAAGAGTCTCTTTTAATCATCAAATTCGTTCCATCTAATTGAGAAATAGTTTCATTATCCCAGTTATCTGTCTTGCCGCTCAATAATTCTACCAAACTACGGCTCTGTAGATTTTCAGGTATTTCTATCTCACACAATTCACATATTGTTGCAAATAAATCAATTAAATTCACATTTTGATGAATGGTTTTAGGGGTAAATCTCTTGGGATAGCGGATAAAGAGTGGTACTCTGACACTGCCTTCATAGAATTTTCTTTTTTCCCATATAGCGTGCTCTCCCAACATCTCCCCATGATCACTGGTATAAATAATGATCCACTCATCGAGATCTTCTCCCGCATCCCGCAGACTCTGTATGATCTCACCAAACTGTGTATCCACCGTCTCAATATTGGCATAGTAAGCCGCCATAGCTCTCTTTACGTCTCGTTCTCTGACATCTTTTCCTACCATTAAAGCCGATCCTCCCGGGCATTTTCCCAGATAAGGATGCGAAGACACCGTAACGTTTTCCAATAATTCCACGCGGTTCAAATAATAATCAAAGAGTTGTTTCGGAGCAATATACGGATAATGTGGATTAATCAATCCAAGGTAGAGTAGCAGCGGAATATTCGGTTCTGCTCGGTCATAATAGCTATCCACAAAATGTTCATAAATGAAGTCTTTACAACCGGTTATCGCTAAATAATCTTTTCTCAAATATGCAGATTCACCCGGACCGGCTCTCATAATCTCTTTTTTTTCATCCCACTTAGACTCTGTGTTTAAAATATCGGGTGCACTTGGTGGTTTTTGTGACTGTCGGAGATAATTGTTCACAGATACCTGCATATCTCCGGCAATTCTGATCTGCCACCCCTGCATCTGATCGATCCCATGATGATGCAGTTTTCCTACTGCTACCGTTTTATAGTTATGTTCCGTCAGTATGCGAGCAAATGTTTGATAATTAGGCTCCAGATCTTCCCCAAAACACTTTACATTGCACGCATTAGAATACTGTCCTGCAGCCATACACTGCCTAGCAGGAATGCATACCGGCGACGGAGTATAAGCCTGATCAAAGATAACTGCTTCTTTTGATAATTCATCCAGACAGGGGGTGCGAACAATCGCATTTCCGGCATAACCAATGGTATCAAACCGATGTTCATCACTCATCAAAAATAAGATATTAGGCGGCTTTGACATGTTCTTTGTCCTCTCTCGCTTTTGTCGATTCTCTTTTACCTAATGTTAATTGTAATTATAGTCTAAGTATCGGATTCGGTACACTCACGATCTGATAAAACATGTGCACTTTTTGACGTAATGCTTCTCAAATAATTACAGAATCATCAGAATTCCAGATAGATTTTTCGGATTACATATGATAGAATAAAGATATAATAGCCAGATAAATTATAACCGTGCAAAGTAGGTGCGACGATGAAGGAAGAGAAGAAGACCAACAGCTTTTTATTTGACTTATTTCAAAAATACAAAGGTCAGGAAGAACCTGCACAGGAATTGCAGCCGGAAAGTCTGCCGGTTGTTCCCGTTACGCTGCCCGAGGACAAATCCTATCTGGAACCATTGCTTGAATTATACTATCTGATTGCTCAATCCAAGGCAGACCAGATACCCATTACCGATATACAAGCCTTTGAAACATGGATGTTTTTACCCATGACCACTCTTCCCTTTTATAGTGAGTACAAAAAGGAAATACTCGTATTCATAAAAGATCTCTGTCAGGAAATACGAACTGCTTTACAACGAATTTCGAAAGAAGAAACTGAATATCAGAAGAAACTGCAGCAGTATCAGCAAGAAGTTAAAAAACAAGCAGACGATCCGAACTACTTGATAAAAATTGCAGAACCAACCGTCCTGCCTGCAATCCATGCCTCTGTGCGCATGAAGCTCTCCAAGGATAAGATGTATGCCTTTTTCTTGGCACTGCCTCCCTATCGCGGTGGCAGGGAATTCACAAAAGACGATATTGCCAAAGCACTGGAAACAAGCAACATCTGTTTTGGAATTGATGAAGCAGTGCTTGAAAAGATCGCAACTGACCACCCCTATCTGCAGCTTTATCGGATTGCGGAGGGGATATTTCCGGTTCATGGTAAAGATGGGTTCCTGATTGATAAAATTAAATATAGTTCTGAAATTGAAATTCGGGAAGACGAAAAGGGCACGGCAGATTTTAAAAATTTACATTTGATCCACAGTGTATTAAAAGATCAAATCCTGTGCGAAATTGTACCACCACAGGAAAGCTGCCCCGGCATGGATGTCACCAAGATGCTCATCAATGGTCGAATAGGGAAGCTTCCAATGAATCCAAGTGGTAAAAATACGGTGATTTCAGAGGATGGCAGCACACTTTTATCTCTCATAGATGGTCAGATTTTTTTTCAGAATGGGCGTTTCAACGTAGAACCGGTATTGACCATCAAAGGGAATGTCGATTATGGTGTCGGCAATATCAATTTTCCCGGCGCGGTTGTGGTATATGGAGATGTCTGCAATGGCTTTAGCATTAACGCACAGGGAAGTGTAACGGTTCACGGTATGGTAGAAGGTGCCAGTATCACATCGGGCGGAGATGTCATCATTAATAAAGGAGTCAATGGTAATCGCAGCGGCAGCATTGATGCGAAGGGTATCGTCAAAACCAGCTTTCTTGAAAACTGCACCGTTTATGCCGAAGGTTGTATCTATGCCGATAGTATTGTGATCTGCAGCATCTTCTGCGATGACACTGTGTTTGTGCAAGGCAACCGCGGAGTGCTGATCGGAGGAAAAATTACGGCTTACCGATCCGTAGAAGCACGGATGATTGGTAGTAAAAGCTGTCGAGAGACCACCATTACGCTTGGTGAAATTCCGCGTCTCTATACCAAGAAATGTAAACTACAAGACGATTTAAAAGAAACAGAAACAATCCTTAGCAAACTAGCTTTAAATATAACCTATCTGGAACGTATAAAAGAAACACTTCCTCCCGAAAAGTTAGGTATACTGACCCAACTTAAGGAGCAAACAGACCTGCATCAACAGAGAAAATCCGAGATGAACGATGCCTTGGAGCAACTGACTAATCATGACCTTAATTTCAGCGCGTGCCGAATCAAAAGCAATATGATTTTTCCTCCGACCAAGATTCTCATCGGATCCCATTCCTATACCGTAACGACTGTCACAGCCAAATGCAATATCTTTTGGGCAGAGGAAGGAATCCAAATGGGTTCCCTCGCTTAGAAAGAATACGACATCACAAAGAAGAAGGACTGCCATGGCTCGTGGCAATCCTTCTTCTTTGTGATGTCTACGCTTCTTGAAAAACCGCTGTAAGAGATTCCAATAGTTGTTTTCCATCAAATGGTTTAAATAAGAAGCCTTTGGCACCAATTTTTCTGGCACGCTCCATCGTCTCATCATAGGCAAGCGAACTGACTATAACAATATTGGTCTTAGGCTCTCTCTGAAGAAGTATTTCCGCTGCATCCATACCATCCATACCCGGCAAAATGATATCCATCGTTACCACATCCGGCATAGCACTCTCGAATTTTTCCAGCGCATCTTCCGCACTTTTCGCATACTCTACAATTTCGAACTCCGAATCTGCAAGCATAAGCTTCATTTCCTCAAATACAAACAACGAATCGTCTACAATCAAGAGTTTTTTCTTCATGATCTTATTTCCTCCGGTTTTAATCTGCATGATTCTTCAAGTCACCTTGAAACAATGTTTCTAACTTAATCGTGCCTATATTACAGTTGTAAAAATATTCCTGTCGGCACTGCGGTTCCTGGGCAAAACGATTTTGATAGGCTCCCCTCACGAACTTTGGAATACCAAAACGAGCGGAACTATGATGCTTCATATTCATAGCAGAAACAATACGACCACATAAGATATTGAAGTACTCTGTTGTATAAATAGAAATATCCGTATCGTCGGCCGATACACCATGCTTCATGTTCTGAGCCATGGCACGCAATATTCTGCCATCTGCATAAAGCACAATCCGCAAACAATAATCGCCCTGCGTGGTAATTGACATAGAACATGGCTCTTCCATCTCCACGTGCTGTGCAGGGACATCCTGCATCGTAAGTCCAACAACCTGTTTAGAAATATCTTTCACTGCGGTATCTAATATGCCGGAAATATTAAGGGAAGTAATTCTATCTGCATTCTCTATCATCATCACCTGCTATTCATCTGCGTATTGAAGTAAGTCATCTTATCAAGATCTTCCTCCTGCTACTAATACTATACCAGATTGGCATTTTCTCTACAACTGTTATCTCAATTTTTTTAGCAACATTTGTGACCTGAGAGGGCTTTCAATAAATGGATAAATATACTTCCAAAAAGCCTCATATAATTTCGTAGTTTGCGCCAGTCCACCCTCGGCATCTGCTGTCGTGATATAGATAAAATCTTTATCCGGAAAGCATACTGCAAGCTGCCCGCCCATACCATACAAAGCAAAGCCATGATGGCGCACCCGCCAAAATTGAAAACCATATCCTTGCTGTTCGTCTTTTGTGCTTTGCTTACCGGTATCAATCTGGACTCCGGTCGCAGCTCTCATATAGGCTTCATCCAAAATCTGTTTTCCAAAGAAATTGCCATAGTGATTGCAAACATATGCTATTTTAGACAATTCTTCTGTTGTACAGGAAAATCCACTGCCGCCTTCTGAAACGCCCATCGGATCCGTAAGCCAGGAGATATGCTGATCTGCTCCAATTTCAGTCAGGAAATTTTGCTTTAAAAACTCCGTAATACTCATGCCGCTTACTCGTTCCACCAATGCCGCCAGTACATGGCTAGAAGAAGTATCATAAGAAAATACGGTGCCGGGTGGATAGTCCGGAGGCACGGTGAAGAAGGATTCTACCCAATCATCCTTTCCATAGTCCTTGTAGGTCGTCTTTTCATGAGCGGTAGACATGGTCAGCATATGCGTAATTGTCATCGCTTCGATCCATGGATGTGCCTTGCCGCCGGGCAGTTTATCCGGAAAATATTGGCATATTTTGTCCTGTAAATTGATTTTCCCATCTCGTATCAAGATGCCGATGGCGATGGAGGTCATGCTTTTTGAGATAGAATACATACGCTGTGGAGTCTCCTTGTGGATAGAGCCAAAATAGCGTTCCTCTAAAACATGGGTTCCTCTCAACAGCATAAAACTGTGTAGTTTGACCTCGCCCTGCTGAATATAGCGAAAATATGCATCCAGCGCCTTCTTGGGAATTCCCTCCGGATCACTGCAATCCGTATACAAAATTGGGTTTCGATAAGTTCCTTCTCCTAAATCCGCATTCCATAATGATTTCATAGTATTGGTCTCCGCAACCCATTTGCCAAATTCTTCATTTCCTTTGCATTATCATAAACCGCCTCGGTGATCTCGGCTCCCCCCAGCAATCTGGCCAGCTCGCTCACCATCTGATCCGCATTTAACGGATGGATGACTGTAGTGGTTTTGCCGTCCTTGGCAGACTTTGTGATCTCATAATGGGCATCTGCCATCGCCGCAATCTGGGGCAGATGCGTGATGCAGATCACTTGATGACGTCTGGCGATATATGCAAGCTTTTCAGAGACTTTCTGTGCAGTTCTTCCACTGATTCCCGCATCGATTTCATCAAAAATCAAGGTTGGGATATCATCACTGTCTGCGAGAACCGATTTGATCGCCAGCATGATTCTGGAAAGTTCTCCGCCCGATGCGACCATACCAAGCGGCTTGAGTGCCTCCCCCGGATTGGTAGAAATCAAGAATTCTGCTTCGTCATAACCGCTCGCAGTATAATGCCCCAAGCGCTCAAATTTCATCGAAAACAAAACATCAATAAAATTGAGATCTTCTAAACCATGGCGGATCTTCTCCGTCAATAAAAGCGCTGCCTGCTGCCGAATTTCTGATAATTCCTTCGAAGATGCTTCCAGCTTCGCCTTCGCAGCGGCGAGCTCCTCCTGTACTTCCTGACGAATGAAATCATAATGTTCCAGTTCCTCCAGTTTTTGCTTTTTTAGCTCCAACTGCTTCATGATTCCGGAAATAGAATCTCCATATTTCATCTGGAGACTATGAATGACATCCAAACGTTCTTCAATTTGCCCATATTCTTCTTCATCAAATGAAAAGTCATCCATATAGCCTGCAATATCATGTGTGAGATCACTCAAGATAGCATCTGCATCAAATAACTGATCCAGAATACGCTGCAGGTTCTCATCATAAGCAACCACTTGGTTCACTTCCTTTAGAGCCAGACCACCCCCCTCCCCCGAGACGGCCTCATATGCAGCAGACAACCCCTCCATAATCCTCTGTGCGTGTTGCAGACGGCGGTAATTTTGGGTGAGTTCTTCCTCCTCCCCTTCTTTTAATTCTGCCCGCTCCAATTCTTCAATTTCAAAACAAAGGAAATCTATCTCACGTAAGCGGCTTTCCTGATCCATCGTCAGTTCTTCCATCCTTTGATTCAAGGTCTGATAGGCTTCGTAGCTCTGTGCGATTTTATGTTTTAGTGGGTTGGTTTGGGATTTTGCATAAGCATCCAGAATTTGAAGATGTTTTGATTTATATAATAAAGATTGATGTTCGTGCTGTCCATGAATATCGATCAGCAAGCCTGTAATTTCACGCAGCTTGGCAGCGGTAACCGTCTCATCGTTAATTTTACTGACGCTGCGGGCAGGCATGATTTTCCTAGATACGATGAGCGTTCCGTCTTCCGGCAAAGTCACGTCCAGTTCTTCCAGTTTTTTTCTTTTCTCCGGTTCCTCTACTGAAAAAATCAATTCAATATAAGCATATTCTGCCCCTTGCCGAATGATATCCTTGGGTACCTTGCCGCCCAATGCCATATTGACCGAACCAATGATAATTGATTTTCCGGCTCCGGTCTCTCCGGTCAGGATATTGAGTCCCGCTTCTAATTCAATCTCAGCCTTTTCAATCAAAGCCAGATTTTTCACACGCAAATCCAGTAACATAGGCTTCCTCCTAAGCAAGTAATTTTTTTATTTTATCCATCACTAAGATCGTATCATCAATGCTACGCACCGCACACATAATCGTATCGTCTCCTGCAATGCATCCGATGATTTCCTGAAAATGAATCTCATCCAAGGCCGCCGCCACCGCCATCGCCATACCGGATACCGTTTTAATCACCATGATATTCTGCGCCATATCCATGGAGAGAAACCCATCTCTTAAAATTCGAATATACTTGTCACTAAACACCCCCTGTGCCTGCAAGACCACATATCTCTGATTCCCATCCTCCGTCTGAACCTTAGAGAGCTTTAATTCTCGGATATCGCGGGAAACAGTTGCCTGAGTCACATGGTATCCGACACGATTTAAATGATCTGCCAGTTCTTCCTGCGTCTCTATTTCATATTTTCCAATCAATTCTACAATTTTACTGTGTCGATCTGTCTTCACCCTGCGTCCTCCTGCTATATTCCTGCCATTTTGCTTCTCAGATTATCTAAAAATGAAACATGCTTCAATTTCATGAGAATCGTCTGGATCTTAGATTTCTCAATTCGGATCCGGTCACCCACCATCAATTCCGTTGCGCTATCTCCATCATACACAACCACCTGGCCTCGGTCATCATTGCCCGATATCTCAATCTCAATCCGGTCTTCTGCTGATAGTACAATGCTCCGAGCGTTCAGCGCATGCGGGCAAATCGGGGTCAAAATCGTCATCTGTGCACTGGGCTCTACAATCGGTCCGCCGGCCGACAGATTATAAGCCGTCGATCCGGTTGGGGTGGCCACGATCATCCCATCCGCCGTATATTCGTTTAGGCACTCTTCATTGACATAGATGCGAAATCTCAGCACCTTTAACATCTCACGTCTGGTAAGCACAATCTCATTCAGTGCCAGATCTTCATAGATTTTCCTACCCTGACGATACACGGCACCACTTAGCATCATCCGATATTCCAAATGATACTGATCTCGCATCAATTCATCCAGCGTCTTTCGAATATCCTCCTGCGCATTGACTTGGGTCAAATAACCGAGCGTCCCAAAATTGACCCCCAGAATCGGAAGATCACGACCGGCTAGATCTCTGGCCGCCTGAATCAGCGTTCCATCTCCACCCAGCGTAATCACACATTCGATATCTGCCGGCACCTGACAGGCATCCGTATATTTATAGGAAGCACATGCCCGTTCACAACTTTTCCCCTGAATCGCACAGGTACAGCCATGTTCTTCTAAATATTGACAGATCTCTTCTGCCTCATGTTCCGCGCACTCCTTGTCCGGATTGCTGATCAGATAAAAATGCTTCATCCACGTATTCTCCTATAAGCTTTTGTGTGCTTCCTCCACAATCTCTTCCGGGTTCGCTGCTCCTGCAGCACTCGGATACTGCTCCGGATTGTTTTGAAGATATAACAAATATTCAATATTGCCTTCCGGTCCCTTAATTGGGGAAAATTCCAGATTCAAGATACCAAATCCGATCCCGGACGCATGGGCAATCACGGCTTCCACTACTTCTAAATGCGTACTCTTTTCACGCACAACACCTTTTTTTCCTACTTTTTCCCTGCCTGCCTCAAACTGCGGTTTAATCAGACAGACGATCTGCCCATCCTCTGACAGTAGATTCTTCACCGGTTCCAACACCTTCGTCAAAGAAATAAAGGATACGTCAATCGAAGCAAATTGGATTGGATCCGCAATATCGGCCTTGGTCACATAGCGAATATTGGTTTTTTCCATACAAGTCACGCGTTCATCATTGCGAAGCTTCCAAGCCAGCTGTCCATGCCCTACATCCACCGCATAGACCTTTACTGCACCGTTTTGAAGCATACAATCCGTAAATCCACCGGTAGAAGA
>JAVXIV010000065.1:0-9132 GCA_036785645.1 Hungatella sp. | reverse complement strand
TTCCCGGTGAGCCAATGGAGCAAAGATAAAGTAACTCTAGGCAAGGACAATCAGGTCGTAACTCAAATGGTTGATGGAATCAATCAAATCACCAAGGACGGCAACCTGATTGCAGACGGCAACAACCTGTTCATCCCTTGGAATCCTGCAGAAGAAAACAAGATTTATCATTGGAATGAAAATGGAGGAAAGACAACCTGGACACTCCCGGCTTCCTGGAATAGCCAAAAAAGCGTAAAGCTATATAGGCTAAGCGACCAAGGTCGAACAGAAGAAAGCATTCTAAACGTACAGGAAGGAACGGTCACCATTGATGCAAGCGCCAAATGTGGCTATGTCATTTACAAGGATTCTGATCCGGTAGCCGCAACCAACCTAAGCACTTATGACTGGAGTATCGGAAGTCCGGTAAAAGACATGGGATTTGATAGTCACAGCTTTGGATATGCATGGGAAAAGTCCAGCACCCTGGGCAGCACGCAACACATAACCTATGAAAACAATGCAAAAAAAGATGCTGCTCCACGAGATGCAGCAGATAATGCGATGGGAAATACCCATATTCACGTATCCGGTCCGGCAGATGCCACACTCACGCAGACTATGGAAAATCTCGTTCCCGGACAATCCTATAGTGCCTCCGTATTTATGGAAGCTGCCGATGAGCGAAAACTATCTATAGAAATCACCACTCCGGACGGACAAACAGTTTCCAATGAGGTCCATGATTTTACGGTCCCCTATAGTGTGCCTCATAATGATCGCTTTGCTACTGCTTATCAACGCGTAAAATTAACCTTTACACAGCCTCAGGATGCAACCACGGCCGTGATCAAACTAACCGCTGCCGAAAGTGATCATGCCGATTCTTGGGCCAATTTTGATAATGTCAGGGTAACTCCGATAACCGTTTTAAAACCGGAAGGTCATCTGTATTTTGAAGATTTCGAACATATCGATCAGGAATTCGGACCGTTTGTATGCCCTACAAAAGTAACACAAAGTCATCTATCTGAACGCAATGGAGACTGGACTTCGGACGTCATTGATGGAACTTATTCTTTGAAAATACGCGGAAACGGCAATACAAAGCAACAATTCAATCATATGAGAACGATTTCTCACCGTTTACGTTTACTTCCCAATACCACCTATACCATGGGTTTTGACTATATGGTTACCGATGTGGAAGCAAACAAAGACATATGGACCGGCACCCCCGCATTTGTACTAGGCATAAAATCGGATAAAGCCACGGCTGCCGGTGACACCGCTTCTGCTACACTCCTAGAGCAAAACTGCGATGCAAAAGACAGCACGGCGCAAAAGCTTACGAAGCTAACTTTCACTACCGGTGCTTATGACGATTACTATATTGATTTACTAGACAACACTTATGCCCATGAATTTATCATTGATAATCTTTATGTAGACCCGGTTGTCCAAAACGGTAGTCATTAAAGCACAAAAGCGGATGAATTTCCAATGAATATCATAGACCATATCATTGACCTTGATCCCAAATTACGTTATGATTATAAGAAGAAATACACAATGAACATACCAAAGTGAAAGGGGTTATTGCTTATGGAAGATCCGGAATTCAAATCTATGATGGAACGAATAGAAGCCTCCAATGCCGGGCAGGAAAAATATGCCAAAAAGCAGTATCTGATGTCAAAAATCACAGCCATGGCCAGCATTTTAGTTTTGGGCATTGTCCTGTTTGCTGCTGTAAGCATTCTTCCCAAAGTCAATGACACCTTTCAAAATATGGATATCATCATGAAAGATTTAGAGCAGATTACCGCTGAGCTGGCAGCAGCTGATTTGCAGCAGATGATTACCGATGTAGATCATCTGGTGACCTCCAGCGAGCAGAATATTCAAGACGCTTTGACTCAGGTGAATTCCATTGATATCGATACCTTAAACCAAGCGATCAAAAACCTCTCCGACGTGATCAGCCCTCTGGCCAATTTTTTTAACCGATTTTAGTTGACAAACGATTTCAAAAGTATTAGTATGGTGTTTAATAAAATAAACCGTTGAAAAAGAGGAGTAAGCTTCTTGACGATATTACAGAGAGCCGCAGGGGGTGCGATTGTGGCATAGAGTTATTAGCTGAATGGACTTTTGAGGGCAGTCTTGAACTTAGTGAGTAGGGACTGACGGAAACCACAACCGTTACAGATGTGGCATATATGTTAGTATATGAAAAGTGGACTTCGGTCAATTTGAGTGGCACCGCGGATGATAATTCGTCTCAAGTATGTTTGTTAACGTACTTGGGACTTTTTTTATGCTTGCAAAGCCAACTGCCACTCTCACGGACAACACAGCGGTATTTTATGAAACCGATTAATTCAAGCAAAATGAGGAGGATGTATGATGAAAAAAAGTAAAAGCGTTCTTATGATTGCTGCGCTGGCAGCCACTACCCTATTGGCAGGATGCTCTGCCAAACCTGCGGAAACTTCTGCGGTACCGGTTGAAACTACTGCTGCCGCCACTTCCGGCAGTAGCGCTGCAGACACCACACCGACAGCGAAGGATGCACAAGCTGCGGCTTCTTACACCATCGGAATCGGGCAGTTTGCCGCTCACGGCTCTCTGGACAACTGCCGAGAAGGCTTTCTGCAGGGTCTGGCAGAAGAAGGACTCGTAGAGGGTCAGAATCTGACCGTATTATTCGAAAATGCGCAGGCAGACGGCGGAATCGGAAGCCAGATTATCACCAACTTTGTAGCCAAAAAAGTAGATCTGATCTGTGGAATTGCCACCCCGATGGCACAGAGTGCTTATGGAATCGGCAAAAAATCCGGAACTCCGGTGATTTATACCGCAGTTACCGATCCGGTCGCTGCCGAGCTTGCCAATGCGGACGGAACTCCGGTTGGAGACATTACCGGTACCAGTGATAAGCTTCCGGTCGAACAACAGCTGCAGATGATTCGCACCATGCTGCCGGATGCCAAGAAGATCGGTATCATGTATACCACCAGTGAAGTCAATTCCATCTCCACCATCGCAGAATACCAGGCAGCTGCCCCCGATTATGGATTTGAGATTGTGGAAAGCGGTATCTCCGCTACTGCAGATGTTCCGCTTGCTGCAGACAGTTTATTGAGTAAGGTAGACTGCATAACCAATTTAACCGACAACACGGTAGTTGCATCTCTGCCAATTATCCTCGACAAGGCATCCAAGAAGAAAATTCCGGTATTTGGAAGCGAAATCGAGCAAGTCAAGATCGGATGTCTGGCTGCTATGGGTCTGGATTACATCCAGCTTGGCAAACAGACCGGCCAGATGGCTGCTAAGATTTTAAAGGGTGAGAAAAAAGCCGGTGAGATGAACTATGAAGTCATCAGTGAAGCGGCTTTTTATGGCAATTCCAAAGTAGCTGCCACGTTAGGACTTACGATTCCGGAGGAATTAAGCAGTACTGCAGCAGAAATTTTTACAGAAATCACACAATAATCTTGGAGGAATATCATGATAACGATTCTCATTGGCATCTTAGAAGAAGGTCTGGTTTATGCCATCATGGCACTGGGCGTATACATCACTTATAAAATTCTGGACTTTCCGGATCTGTCCGTGGATGGAACCTTCCCCATGGGTGCCGCCATCACCGCTTCTGCGATCCTGGCGGGTGTTCCACCGGTTCTGACGCTGCCTCTGGCCTTTGCAGCCGGTGCGTTGGCCGGCTGCGTGACCGGGTTCATTCATGTCAAGTTAAAAGTGCGGGATCTGTTATCGGGAATCATCGTCATGACGGCTCTTTACTCCATCAATTTAAGAATCGCCGGCGGCAAAGCCAACGTTCCGATCTTCAGTCAGGAGACGATCTTTGATAATGCGCGGCTGACTGCCATGGTACCGGAGGCACTGGCACCCTATACCGTAGTCATCATCTTACTGATGATCATCATCATTTGTAAAATCGCATTAGACTTATATATGAATACCAGATCCGGCTACCTGCTGCGCGCCGTTGGAGATAACGAAACCCTCGTTACTTCTCTGGCCAAAGATAAAGGCATGGTCAAGATCGTAGGTCTGGCGATTGCCAATGGCTTCGCTGCCTTGGCCGGCTGCATCTACTGTCAGCAAAAAGGGTTTTTTGAAATCTCGGTTGGTACCGGAACCATCGTCATCGGCCTGGCCAATGTCATCATCGGTACCCAGTTATTCAAACGCTTTGGTTTGGTGAAATCCACCACGGCGGTTATTATTGGTTCCATCATTTACAAAGGCTGTGTTTCTCTGGCCATCTCGGTGGGGATGGAAGCCAATGATTTAAAACTGATCACGGCTGCTCTCTTTTTAGGTATTTTGGTTCTAAGCAATGACAGACGAAAGAAGGTGAAGGCACATGCTTAAATTAAATCATATCAGCAAATATTATAACGCAGGAACCGTCAATGAGATGTGCCTGTTTGAGAATTTTAATTTGACCATTGCTGACCATGAATTTGTATCTGTAGTCGGGAGCAACGGCTCCGGTAAAACGTCCATGCTCAACATCATCTGCGGCAGCATGCCCCTAGATGATGGTCAGATTCTGATCAATGATCAGGATATCACGCATATGCCGGAATATCAGCGTCAGCGCCGCATTGGCCGCGTCTATCAAAATCCCGCCATGGGCACTTGTCCTCATATGACGATTTTGGAAAATATGTCTCTGGCTGATAACAAAGGAAAACCTTTTAATCTTCGGCTTGGCACCAATAAACAGCGTATCGAATCTTATCGGGAAAGTCTCCAAACATTGGGGTTGGGGTTGGAAGATAAGCTGCACGTCAAGGTTGGTTCGCTCTCCGGCGGACAGCGCCAAGCGATGGCTCTGCTCATGTCCACCATGACTCCCATTGAATTTCTTATTTTAGATGAGCACACCGCCGCACTGGATCCTAAAACCGCCGAAATCATCATGGAGCTAACCGATCAGGTTGTCAAGGAAAAGCAGTTAACTACCATCATGGTGACTCATAATCTCCGCTATGCGATCGATTATGGCAACCGCCTCATGATGATGCATCAAGGCAATGCCATCATGGATCAGACCGATACCGATAAAAATCAAGTAAAAATCGAAGATATTTTGGAAAAATTCAATGAAATCAGTATTGAATGCGGCAATTGATCCGTAAAATTCAACAGCAAGCACCTCCGCCGCCAGTCCTTCGGGATTGGCGGTTTTACTTTCTTTAAAATAAGTGAGACAGCTAGATATATTATTTATATGGAGGAACACAATATGACACAGACTTTTGGCTATATCCGGGTATCAAGCAAAGATCAGAACGAAGACAGGCAGCTCATCGCTCTGTCGGAGTTTGACATTGCAAAGTGCAACCTTTATTTGGACAAGCAATCAGGAAAAGACTTTAACCGCCCCGCTTACCAAAAAATGATAAGATGCTTAAAAAAAGGAGATCTATTGATTATAAAAGCAATCGATCGCCTTGGCAGAAATTACGATGAAATCATTGAACAGTGGCGCATTATTACCAAGGAAAAGGGGGCGGATATAAAGGTATTGGATATGCCGCTGTTAGATACCCGACAGGGCCGCGACTTGACAGGTACCTTTATTGCCGACATCGTACTGCAGATTTTGAGTTATGTATCTCAGACCGAACGTGAAAATATTCATCAGCGGCAAAAAGAAGGCATTGAAGCGGCACATAGGAAAGGTATTCAATTTGGCAGGCCCTCAATTGGTATACCGGAGGAATATTATGCAAACTACACAAAATGGAAATGCGGTGAGATTGGCTCACGTACTGCTGCCGTAGCCCTTGGTGTTTCCCAGGGCACATTTCTCAAATGGACCAAGGAATTCCGATAGTAGTACAAAAGAATGCTCAACATGGTAGACTTTTCTTTTCAGCGGTATTATAATGAAAAATAGCTGAATATTGGGGATTAGGACGAATAATTTGATTATATTTTCCCGAGCACAAATGTCTGCTATTTTAGGCGGAACGCAGCGAAAATAAAAAAGGGAGGAAAAGCAATTGGAAAATACAAATTTGCAAGCAGCATCGCAGACAATTGCACAGACAGACAGCAGCGAAATGGATGGAAAATATCTTACTTTTTGGACTGATAAGCAGCTATTTGGTGTGCCGATTGCCCATGTTGTACAAATTGTAGGAATGCAGACGATTACGGAGGTTCCGGAATTTCCCATCTATGCCAAAGGTATCATCAATCTGCGCGGTGCAATCATTCCACTGATTGATGTACGGCTTCGGATTGGGAAGCAGGAAGTGGATTATAATGAACGCACCTGTATTATCGTTACCGATATTAACGATAACCCTGTGGGATTTATTGTGGACGAGGTGGATGCCGTAACCACAATAACAGACGAATTCATTACACCGCCGCCCACTCTGGCTGGCTGTGAAAGCGCTTATATTTCCGGAGTTGGAACCATCGAGGATAAGGTTGTGCTGCTGATGGACACATGTAAAATTGTGGGAGAAGATGATTGGAAGGTATTGACTACTTCTTAAGTACAACCCTGGAAACAACAGAGGATAAAGGAGATTATAAAAATGTTTAAGAATATGAAAATTTCGGCAAAACTGATTTCCGCTTTTATGGCAACCGTATTGATTGCCAGTATTGCGGGTGTAGTAGGATTGTTTTTGGTAAAACAGGTAGACAGCAAATATAGCGAAGCACTGATTACAAATGGCTTTGTACAAGGGGATATTGGAGACTTTAATACCTATCTGCAAAAGGGAGCCGCTATGACACGGGATGTCATTATGCTCACCGATGCGGCTGATATCAAAAGCGCACAGACCGAGCTGGATACAGCCGTCAAATTATCCAATCAGGCACTTGATGCAGCAAAGCTGAATTGCCAAACCCCCGAGGAACTTGCAATTCTCGCCAAAATTGATGCTGCCGCACCAAAATATGTAGAAGCCAGAGATAGAGCTGTTGCGTTGGGACTGCAAAACAAAAACGACGAGGCACTTCAGGTTTTCCGAAATGAAGCCAGACCCTATTTAAACGAATGTGTCGTAGCCGGGCAGGAACTGATGGCACTCAATTCCACTATGGGAGACACGGTATCCGCGCAGCTGACCCAGCAATCCAATACCGGGGTTATGATGATGATCCTGATTATCGTGGTTGCAACCGGCATTGCCGTTGCGCTGGCATTATTCGTATCACGCAGCATCTCCCTTCCGGTCAAGGCTTGCTCCCAACGCTTGGAGCAGCTTGCCGATGGCGATTTGCACTCTGCCGTACCGAAGTCCAACTCACAAGACGAGGTTGGGATTATGCTTCACTCACTGGAAGACACTACGAACTTTATGAATGCCATCATCAGTGATTTAGGACGCGGACTTGGAGAAATGTCAAAAGGCAACTTGACGGTTGCTCCAAATGTAGAATATAAAGGTGATTTTGCCGTGTTAAAAGATTCCATGTCGCTGATTTTAACTTCTTTAAATAGCACGCTGGGACAAATCAACCAAGCATCTGAACAGGTATCCGCCGGTTCTGACCAAGTATCCGCCGGGGCACAGGCGCTCTCACAGGGTGCCACCGAGCAAGCTTCTTCCGTGGAAGAATTGGCGGCAACGATCACCGAGATTTCTTCCCAGATCCAAGACAATGCCATGAGCTCCGCAAGAGCCAGCAAGGAAGCGGAACAAGCAGGTTTTGAAATGGTTGCAAGTAATAAAAAAATGCAGGCACTCATTGATGCCATGAGCGAAATCAGCAATTCTTCCCAACAAATCAGCCGCGTCATTAAAACGATTGAAGATATTGCATTCCAAACCAATATACTTGCCTTAAATGCCGCAGTAGAAGCAGCGCGTGCAGGGACAGCCGGTAAAGGATTTGCTGTGGTTGCAGACGAGGTGCGCAATCTTGCCAGCAAATCTGCCGAAGCCGCCAAGAGTACAACGGAACTGATTGAGGGTTCCATTTCTGCAGTGGAAAACGGAACTACACTTGCGAATGATACTGCGAAATCTTTTGATGTGGTCGTTGGAAATGCAACCACTGTTTCTGAAATTGTAGCTGAAATTTCCAAGGCTTCCACCGAACAGGCCCAGTCTATTGCACAGGTAACACAGGGCATCGATCAAATCTCTTCCGTCGTTCAGACTAACTCGGCTACTGCCGAAGAATCTGCCGCCGCCAGCGAAGAGCTTTCCGGGCAAGCATCGATGTTAAAGCAATTAGTAGGTAAATTTAAGTTAACCGACAGTTCTGATACCGTTGTTTTTGACCCACTTCCTGCCAATAAGCCGGTACTTACAAAGCGCACCGCTTCCACCGGAAAGTATTAAAAACAATACTGTATTCTGCCGGAATGCATCGACAGGGGATGCGACTTTAAAATCAATCAACCAGAAAAGCGTAAACCGGCATTGCAATTGTTTTAAAATTGCAATGCCGGTTTATCATTCTTCTCAAGCATTTGTTCGTTTTTCTCTTCACACCGAAGCTTATTTCACATATTGTGACACATTTTTTATGTTCCCTATGCCCCCTTCCCTTCTTGTGTATATTGTTTTGCTTGTAATTGAAACAAATGAGCATATTGCTTTCCACTCTTCATTAATTCCTCATGGCTTCCAGACTCTGCTACGCTTCCTTTATCCAATAAAATAATTTTATCTGACATTTTTGCACTGGATAAGCGATGGGAAATCACAATGGTGGTTTTTTCTTCGGATAAGTGAACTAACTTTTGATACACTTCATACTCAGCTACCGGATCCAAATTGGATGTCGGTTCATCGAAAATAATAATCGCAGCATCATTAAAAAATCCTCTGGCAATCGCTATTTTCTGCCACTGCCCGCCTGATAAACCACCGATTCCATTTTTGTCAAAATCTTTCGTCAAATAAGTGTCACAGCCCTTTGGCAAGGTTGCTTCCAATTGATCGACACCGGATTTTTGCATCGCCAAATCTAGGCGCTCCTGATCATCGATATTTTTCATATTACTGATTGCAATATTTTCTCTTAGCGTAAATGCATACCGCGAGGGATCTTGAAAAACAATCCCATCTTGACAGGGTTCTTTCACGAAGCTTTTTGACTTTTTCTTTTTGTACTCTATTTATCAAA
>JAVXIV010000064.1:0-9142 GCA_036785645.1 Hungatella sp. | reverse complement strand
TACGATCTAAACTGCCCATTGACGGCTATGCCGGTGACCGGCCATGGCAACACGCACTATTCGCTTATAGAATCCGACACCAATCATGTATACATTGATACGGTAAAGCGTGCAGAAGATGGAAATGATTTGATTATTCGTATGTATGAGGCTTATGGAAAGAGAGGCTCATTCCGCTTACATATTCCGGCGATCATGGATAAAAGTGTATATGAATGCGACTGCATGGAACGAGAGCAGGGGCTGATTGCAGTGAAGGATGATTGGCTTTTATGTACGATAAAACCGTATGAGATCAAAACGATAAGAATTAAGATAAATGAATTGGAGGGATGATATGAGTTACAATATATTAGAGTTTGGAGCAAAGGGAGAGCATGATGCCGGAATCTAAAAAAAGAAATTATAAGGTATTCATTGGTTTTGCGGTTCTGATGCTTGCCTTAGGAACGAGTGACAGTTTGCGTGGGATTTTTGCAGCCATATTCCAGGAGCATTTTAAACTGACTGCAAGCGGAATATCCAAAATCATAATGGTAAGTTATATCGGAAATTTAGTATTTTTACTGGTAGGCGGAAATCTGATGGATCGTTTTGAGCGGAAACCCACCATGCTGTGCGTGATCATGTTATGGATGGCAGCACTGATTCTGTTTGCTCTAACGGATGACTATCGAATGCTGTTGGTTGGAATGTTTGTGGCGATGGGCGCGTCGACTTTATTGAATACAACCATTAACATCGTGACCCCGACGTTGTTTGCCACATCACCGGGACTGGCAGTGAGTGTCCTCTTTTTCATCCAGGGGATTGGAACTAGTGGCGGACAGAGTCTGATCGGAAATCATATTACCGGATTTGAAACTTGGAAGATGGTCAATATTCTGCTTTTGGTACTTGGAATACTGGCACTTGGAATCATTCTCTGCTCTAATATCCCGGATGTACGTGAACGGACAGAGGGAAAAACTGCGGATCGGAAGAAGGGGGCGCTGAAAGACCCCATACTTTGGATGCTGGTTCTGATTTTTGGCTTATATTTTATAGCGGAACATGGGATGATGAATTGGTTTGTACTGTACAGTGTAGAACACATGGGCATAGCAACCGGAAAGGCATCCAATTATCTGGCTCTGTTTTTTGGAGGGATTACCTTGGGACGTCTGCTGTTTGCACCGTTGATCGATCGTTTGGGTACCTTTCGCAGTATTCGGATTTTTGGATTTCTGGCGGTACTGCTCTATGCGGCGGGAATTTTATTGGGTAGTCAATTTGTTTGGATGATGAGTACAACTGGAATCTTCTTCTCAATTCTCTATCCTACGCTGGTGATGTGTATCGCAAAACTTTATTCGGGAAATATGGTTTCTACAGTGGCCGGCATGATTATCAGCTTTGCATCGTTATTTGATATTGGATTTAATTATGTATTTGGCAGAGTAGCAGAACGAGTAGGGTATGGGACTAGCTTTTTGATTATGCCGATCAGTATGGTTTTATTTGTTGTAATCTTTATTGTATTTTCCAAAAAACAGGAGAAAATCCGGTAAATAAACCGTGGGCATGATCATGCAATCTCCAGTGAGAACGATTTGTGCATATTGTATAAAAAGCAAAATATTTTCCGTGCAAAACGCACATATACAAACTGATATATTAGTACTAATATATCAGTATAAAACATGAAAATATGAAGGAGGATTTTATTATGAACATGTCACTTCGTTGGTACGGTCCGGGTTATGACAGCGTAACATTGGAGCAGATCAAACAAATTCCGGGAGTTCATGGGGTTATTACCACACTTTACGGTACGAAACCGGGAGAAGCTTGGAAGACAGAAGATATCAGAGGACTGAAGAAGATTGTAGAGGACGCAGGTCTCACCCTGATGGGAATCGAATCCGTCAATGTACATGACGATATCAAGACGGGAGCACCAAAACGCGACCAATACATTGCAAATTATATTACGACCTTGGAACGTCTGGGGGAGGAAGGTATCAAGATCGTCTGCTACAATTTTATGCCGGTATTTGACTGGACACGTTCCGATTTGGCAAGAGTAAGAAAAGATGGTTCTACGGTGCTGGCTTATAATCAGGATATGATTGATAAGATTGATCCGGAGCATATGCGGGAGTCCATCGAGGCGATGTCCAATGGATTTGTGATGCCGGGCTGGGAACCGGAGCGCATGGACAAGCTGAAGGAACTGTTCGATCTTTACAAAGACATCGATGAGAATCAATTGTTTGAAAATTTGATATACTTTTTGAAAGCAATCGGACCGGTTTGCGAGAAATATGATATTCATATGGGCATTCATCCGGATGATCCGGCTTGGCCGATCTTTGGTCTGCCTCGCATTATCACCGATAAAGCGCATATTGAAAAACTGCTAAAAGCGGTAGATAAACCTTATAATGGCTTGACACTCTGCACCGGATCCCTGGGCTCGAATCAACACAATGATATCTTGGGGATCATTGAAGCAGCCAAGGGTAGAATTCCATTTGCACATGTTCGGAATTTGAAATATAATTCAGATCGTGATTTTGAAGAAGCAGCACATTTATCCGAGGATGGTTCTATGGATATGTATCAGATTATGAAGAAGCTTTATGATACCGGCTTTGACGGAATCGTACGTCCGGATCACGGAAGAGCCATCTGGGGAGAAGTAGCAATGCCCGGATATGGCCTCTACGATCGGGCACTTGGTGCCGTTTATTTACAGGGACTTTGGGAAGCCATCGATAAAAATACAAAATAAACTGCGGATAGGAGGTTCTTATGGGAAGTGCCGAGAGTCATGAAGAAGAGACTTTGTACGAAATATTTCGAACCGATATCTTGGAGCTGCGTCTGCGTCCCGGCATGATGATCAGTATCAAGGATATTGGCGAGAGTTATGGTACGGGGAGATCTCCGGTACGCGATGCTCTGATCCGTTTATCTAAGGAAGGATTGATTACTTTTTTGCCCCAGCGCGGAACGATGATTTCCAAAATCAATTTTGACCGGGCAGAGAGTGGAAGATTCCTGCGCAGCTGTGTGGAAGAACCGGTTATGATTGAGTTTATGTCAACCAATCATGCAGAAGCAGCTATGGAACTGGAGGCATCGCTCCAAAAACAGAGACACATTGCAGAAACGAATGACTGCAGAGAGTTTCTCAGTGAGGATATCCGATTCCACTCAATCTTTTATCAGGCAGTTAATCGCTCCTATTGTGATCAATTGATCAATTCCGGTGCGGGAGATTATCGCCGAATTCGTCTGATGTCTTTGACGGAGACGGGGATTGCCGCAGATATCATAGAGCAGCATCAGAAACTGGTAGACGCTGTATTGGAGAAAAACATAGAACGAATGCATGCTATCTTTGCGCATCATATCAGTCTGATGATTAGCCAGGAACAGCTGCTGGTAGAGAAATATCCGGATTTATTTGATAAAAGTGATATTGAGGTTCGGCGGGAACCGGATGGCTTGCACGTAGACTTTTTATTAGAAACAAAATCACATAATCATAGTTAATGGAGGGATCATGATGAATTTAACAGATCTGGGTTTAAAAGACAAAAAACAATGGGAAGATGCGGGCATTGCAGTACCAAGCTATGACCGTGCAGCAGCGAGAGAAAAGACCAAAGCCAACCCCATTTGGGTTCATTTTGGAGCGGGCAATATCTTTCGGGGATTTATTGCCAATTTGCAGGACGCCCTGTTGGAACAGGGGATTGAAGAAAAAGGAATCATTGCAGTAGAAACTTTTGATTTTGATATTATAGATCAGATTTACAAGCCATTTGACGATCTGGCGCTGCTCATTACGCTGAAAGCAGACGGGAGCACGCAGAAGCAGGTCATTGCTTCCCTGATGGAGGGCATGAAAGCGGATGCGAAAGATGCGGCACAGTGGAATCGATTGAAAGAGATTTTTGTCAATCCCTCCCTACAGATGATTTCTTTTACCATTACCGAAAAAGGCTATGCACTCAAGGGTTCGGATGGCAGTTATTTCCCATTTGTGAAAGCCGATATCGAACGTGGTCCATCGGCACCGGGGTGTGCGATGGCAGTGGTATGTGCACTTTTGCATGAACGTTACCTCGCGGGAGCGCAGCCGCTTGCAGTGGTGAGCATGGACAATTGTTCTCATAATGGAGAAAAGCTTCAAACTTCCATTGTGACGATGGCAAAAGAATGGGCGGCAAAGGGCTATGTGGAGGAAGGTTTTCTGGCATATTTATCCGATGAGCAGAAGGTCTCTTTCCCCTGGTCGATGATTGATAAGATCACTCCAAGACCGAGTGTGGATCTGGCTGCTGAACTGGAAGCTTCGGGTGTTGCCAATATGCAGCCGGTGATTACTTCCAAAAAAACTTATATTGCACCGTTTGTCAATGCAGAAGGACCGCAGTATCTGGTGGTAGAAGATAAATTCCCGGCGGGAAGACCGGCATTTGAAAAAGCGGGTGTCTATATGACGGATCGCGATACCGTCAATAAAGTAGAGCGCATGAAGGTTACAACCTGTTTAAATCCGCTTCATACCGCACTGGCGGTGTATGGCTGCATACTGGGATATGAATCTATTTCCGCAGAGATGCAGGATGCCCAGCTGAAAAAACTGGTGGAAGAGATTGGTCTTACCGAGGGAATGCCGGTGGTAACAGATCCCAAGATCCTCTCTCCTGAGACATTTGTCGATGAGGTGATTCATGACAGACTGCCTAATCCATTTATTCCGGATGCCCCTCAGAGAATTGCCTGTGATACTTCTCAAAAAGTGGGAATTCGTTATGGAGAAACGATCAAATCCTATGTGGCACAATATGGCGATGCCAAGAAGCTGATCTTCATTCCACTCGCAATTGCCGGTTGGTGTCGTTATCTTTTGGGTGTGGATGATCAGTTAAATACCTTTGAGCTTTCCGGCGATCCGATGATTCCGGAATTAAAAGAACTGTTAAAAGGAATTGAAGTAGGAAAACCGGAGACTTATACCGGTCAGTTAAAACCGATTTTATCCAATTCAAACATTTTTGGAGTCGATTTATATGCAGCCGGAATCGGTGATTTGATTGAAGATATGTTTGTGAAAGAAATTGAGGGCGCAGGAGCAGTCAGAGAAACTTTAAAAAGTTATCTTGTTTGATATTTAACAAAGTATGGGAAAAAATCGGAAAAATCAGGATAAATATTGTCAGCTCCTCAATATCATGGTACTATCATAAATACAGCTTAAAGGTAGGAGAAGACCTTTTTGACTAAATGACGCTGAGGAGGATTCTGATGTTTAAGATACTGAAAGCTGAGACACTGGCAGATAAGATTTATCTGATGGATGTAGAAGCGCCAAGAGTTGCCAGAGCCTGTGAGCCTGGAGAATTTGTAATTGTAAAAATCGATGAAATAGGGGAGAGAATTCCGCTTACGATCTGTGATTTTGACCGGGAAGCCGGAACGGTGAGCATCGTATTTCAGATTGTAGGAGCATCGACGCAGCGTATGGCGGATCTGAAAGTCGGAGATGCATTTGAGGATTTTGTGGGTCCGCTGGGCAGACCTTCGGAACTGGTAGGAGAAGATTTAGAAAAATTAAAACAGAAGAAGATTCTGTTTGTAGCCGGTGGAGTGGGTACGGCTCCGGTTTATCCACAGGTAAAATGGCTGAAAGCACATGGAATTGATGCAGATGTCATCATGGGCGCCAAAACGCATGCCATGTTGATTTTGGAGGAAGAGATGCGGGAAGTTGCCGGCAATCTCTACGTTACCACCGATGACGGCTCTTATGTACGCAAGGGCATGGTGACAGAGGTGATCAAGGATTTGGTACAAGTTCAGGGGAAGCAGTATGATGTTTGCATTGCGATCGGACCGATGATTATGATGAAGTTTGTCTGCTTGTTGACCAAGGAATTAAATCTTCCTACTGTAGTGAGTATGAATCCGATTATGGTAGATGGAACCGGAATGTGCGGGGCCTGCCGTTTAACCGTTGGTACCGAAGTGAAGTTTGCTTGTGTGGACGGTCCGGAATTTGACGGACACCTGGTCAATTTTGATGAGGCGATGAGAAGGCAGCTGATGTATAAGACACAAGAAGGCCGTGCGATGTTAAAGATCCAAGAGGGTGATACCCATCATGGCGGCTGCGGCAATTGCGGAGGTGACGAGTGATGGATATGTTAAAAAAAGTACCGGTCAGGGAACAGGATCCAAAGATCAGAGCAACCAATTTTAAAGAAGTTTGCCTGGGTTATGATCAGGCAGAGGCGATGGAAGAAGCGCAGCGCTGTCTGAACTGCAAGAATGCAAAATGCGTCAATGGTTGTCCTGTTTCGATCGATATTCCGGGATTTATCAAGGAAGTAAAAGAGGGCAATATGGAAGCGGCGGCCAAGGTGATTGCGCAGGCTTCGGCACTTCCGGCAGTTTGCGGACGTGTGTGTCCCCAGGAGAGCCAGTGCGAAGGTCAGTGTATCCGCGGCATCAAAGGCGAGCCGGTGTCCATCGGCAAGTTAGAGCGCTATGTGGCAGACTGGTCCAGAGAGAACGGATTTGTTCCGGCAGCTCCTAAGACCACCAATGGTAAGAAAGTAGCGGTCATCGGTTCCGGTCCTTCCGGTTTGACCTGTGCGGGAGATTTGGCGAAGATGGGATATGAAGTGACCATTTTTGAAGCACTGCACGAACCCGGCGGAGTTTTGATCTATGGAATCCCGGAATTTCGTCTTCCAAAGAGTACGGTGGTGAAAACCGAGATTGAGAATGTCAAGAAGCTAGGTGTGAAATTGGAAACAGATGTGGTCGTAGGTAAGTCTGTGACCATCGATGAACTCTTGGAGGAAGAAGGTTTTCAGGCAGTCTTTATCGGTTCCGGTGCCGGTCTTCCGATGTTTATGGGAATTCCGGGCGAGAATGCCAACGGCGTATTCTCTGCCAATGAATATCTGACCAGAAGCAATTTGATGAAAGCGTTCCGAGATGATTACGATACTCCGATTGCAAAAAGTGAGAAAGTGGCAGTCGTTGGCGGCGGAAATGTGGCCATGGATGCTGCCAGAACGGCACTGCGTCTGGGGGCAGAAGTACATATTGTATACCGGAGAAGTGAAGCAGAACTTCCGGCCAGAGCAGAGGAAGTGCATCATGCGAAGGAAGAGGGCATCATCTTTGATCTTCTGTGCAATCCGGTGGAGATTCTGGCTGATGAAAAAGGCTGGGTTACCGGGATGCGATGTGTCCGAATGGAGCTTGGGGAACCGGATGCTTCCGGAAGAAGAAGACCGGTGGAAATTCCGAATTCTGAGTTTGTGATTGCGGTGGATACGGTGATTATGTCGTTGGGAACTTCCCCTAATCCACTGATTTCGTCCACGACACAAGGTCTGGATATCAATAAACGCAAATGTATCATTGCAGAAGAGAACAGCGGTAAGACGAGCAAAGAAGGCGTTTATGCCGGTGGAGATGCGGTGACCGGTGCTGCCACGGTGATTCTGGCGATGGAGGCCGGTCGTGCAGGTGCCAAAGGTATTGATGAATATTTATCCATAGTAAAACCATAAGATTTAGAGCCATTCGGAACCCGGTAACGTTTCGAATGGCTTATTCTGATCTTGAAAAAATCCGATATAGAAGAGGAGCATATGATGAGCAAATATCAAAGAATTTTTACCGTTGTGATTGATTCGCTGGGGATTGGAGCGATGCCTAATGCAGCAGAATACGGAGATGTGGGAGCCGATACGCTGGGACACATTGATGCATGTATGCCTGATTTTCGCATACCTCATTTGGCATCGCTGGGATTGGCCAATTTGCATCCGCTCAGCCACGTAAAAGCGGCAGAACATCCGTTAGGTGATTATGCTCGCTTGTTGGAAGCCAGTGTGGGAAAAGATACGATGACCGGTCATTGGGAAATGATGGGACTTCATATCACGAAACCATTTCAGACCTTTACCGAAACCGGGTTCCCCAAGGAACTTTTAGAGGAATTGAGCCGCAGAACCGGGCATAAGATCGTAGGCAACAAAACGGCTAGCGGAACTGAGATCTTGGAGGAATTGGGAGAGCATGAGATTGCTACCGGTGATATGATTGTTTATACCTCGGCGGATTCCGTACTGCAAATCTGCGGCAATGAAGAAACCTTTGGTTTGGAGGAATTGTATCGCTGCTGCGAGATTGCCAGAGAACTGACTATGCGGGATGAGTGGAAGGTGGGGCGCGTGATTGCCAGACCGTATCTGGGCAAGAGACGCGGAGAATTTAAGCGGACGGCAAACCGCCATGATTATGCTTTAAAGCCTTATGGAAGAACGGCATTGGATGTCTTAAAGGAAGCCGGATATGCGGTCATCAGTGTTGGGAAGATCAAAGATATATTTGACGGAGAAGGAATCACAGAAGCTTATAAATCTAAAAGCAGCGTGCACGGCATGGAACAGACCCTAGAGATCATGGATCAGGATTTTAAAGGACTGTGCTTTGTCAATCTGGTGGATTTTGATGCACTTTGGGGACATCGCAGAGATCCCAAAGGCTATGGTCAGGAACTGGAACGGTTCGATGAGAAGCTGGGCAAGCTGCTTTCAAAACTGCGGGAGGATGATTTGCTGTTGATTACGGCAGACCACGGCAATGATCCGACTTACCCGGGTACGGATCACACGAAAGAGATGGTGCCGCTGCTGGCATATTCTCCATCTATGAAGGGTGGAAAACGCTTGCCGGATGCCGATACATTTGCAGTGATTGGGGCAACCGTGCTGGATAATTTTGGTCTGGTCATGCCGGAGGGTACGATCGGAACTTCAATTCTTAAGGAGTTGGAGTGATGGAAAAAATCATGCAAAAAGATTTTTGGAAAAATATTCTATGGATTTTAGCCGGTAATACGATCTATGCCATGGCAATTACCATGTTCATTTTACCAAATGGCTTGATCACCGGGGGAACGACCGGAATCGCACTTTTCTTCTATCAGAGCTATGGACTGCCAATCCAGTGGTTTGTATCGGTATTTAACGTGGTGATGTTTTTGCTGGGAGCGGCGGTGCTGGGCAGGAAATTTGCGTGGACGACGATGGTCAGCACCTTTTATTATCCCTTTATTCTG